>NZ_CP100416.1:10500080-10605955 GCF_026017845.1 Amycolatopsis mediterranei | reverse complement strand
CAGCTCGCCACCGACCCCTTCGTTGAGGTGGAGGCGCGATCAGTGCTAGCTAATGGTGGAGAGCTGAGCGAGCCGGTGATCACCGCCCTGCTCCAGCTCGCCACCGACTCTAACCCCGACATCGACCCATCCGCGCGGGTTCAGGCGGGATCAGTGCTGGCTGATGCTGGCGAGCTGAGCGAGCCGGTGATCACCGCCCTGCTCCAGCTCGCCACCGACTCCAACCCCGACATCGACCCATCCGCGCGGGTTCAGGCGGGATCAGTGCTGGCTGATGCTGGCGAGCTGAGCGAGCCGGTGATCACCGCCCTGCTCCAGCTCGCCACCGACTCCAACCCCGACATCGACCCATCCGCGCGGGTTCAGGCGGGATCAGTGCTGGCTGATGCTGGCGAGCTGAGCGAGCCGGTAATCACCGCCCTGCTCCAGCTCGCCACCGAAGACGAGGACTACTCGGTACGAGAACAGGCTGTCAAAGCACTACAACATGCGCTACCTACACGAAGTCTCAGAAAAGCTGTAGCCGAACTGTTCAGAGATGACGACAACGATGTGCGCCGCGCGACAGCGGCCACGTTCGTCGAGTGGAGTCGCCGACACCAACAATACTTCAATGAAATAGGTTCAGACCTGACTAGAGCTTGCACTGACCCAGCCCTGGAAGTAATGGATAAATATGAACATCGAACGGGATGGGATTACGCACATAGAGGCCTAGCAGCCCACGTGGAGACCCTCAATAATCCAACGATCGACCGATGATCTGCGCATGTGATGTTATAACTCAAACGAAAGGATCGCTCTCTAGTCAGATATGACCTTAAGGACTCACTCCGCGGATTGACCTTAACCAGGGGATGTGGACTTGCGGCTCTCGTCCTGCCTTCAGAACGGGGGGGACACGACGGCGTTACATTCGACGTGACCGAGATTTCTTCTCCGCCTTGTTCAGGGCTGCCGTCTCATCGGCTGCAACTACCGAAAACACCAACGGCTATTTCCGACTCACTTAGAAGCTCGATAATCTACTATCTGACTTTCCTTCGCTAATTCCGGCCAGGTTAAATCTGACCGATTGTGAAGAGGTCACAGACGAGCATGAAACGTCGCACCAGCTGTACATCGTCGCATTTCTGGGCGACCCAAGATACGAGTGTCCACACTAAGCTGTCTTGATCAGACCCATTCGGTCAGCCATACCCCGGACCTCTCGGGCTACCCCTTCGCGCCGAGCGCGGGCCAGCATCGTGGAAATGATCTCTCGTACGAACGGGTTCGTCCTGGTTCGGATGTGCCCCAGCTTCTCGGCCTTGACCAGAAGCGCTAGTACTTCCTCATCGGGACGGCGGATGCCATAGAGCGCGCGAGCATGCTCGATCAGGAAGGTCGTCCGGCGCGAGTCGATGGTCAGCTCGACCGGGTCAACGGTGGCGGCGAGCCGGGCGGCTTCGGCGTGGTCGCCGCGTTCGAGGGCCGATGAGATGCGCCAGAGTACGACGTTGGCTGGGCTGAACAGCAGGAAGTTCCGGTTGCCGTACTCGACGTGCTCGGCCAGGCCGGCGGCCTCGTCGAGTGCAGCGGTTGCGTCGCCGCCCAGGACGGATTCGGTGTAGCCGGTCGTAAGGGTGAGCGCGCCGCGGACGTCGTATGCGTCGGTCGGCACGTAGTCCAGGGCGCGCTCGGCGAGCTTGGATGCTCGCTTGTGCGCGCCGAGGCCGGACAGGGCTTGTGTGCGGGCGAACTCGGCGAGGGCGATCCAGCCGGGTTCGCCGAGCCGCTGCGCTGCCTCGTGGCCGCGGTCGGCGGCGATCCAGGCCAGCTCGAACGCGCCGAGGCCCTTGGTGAGCAGGGCCGTGGTGTGGGTGGCGGTGACGAGTGAGCGGAGTGCGTCCGGCTTGTCGACGTGGGTATGCAGGGCCAGCAGTAGCTCGGGGAGCCGGGCGCCGACCTCGGCGTCCTGATTCGCCTGCCGCAAGGCTGCGACCAGCTGTGTTTCGGACAGCAGCCGTGCAAGGTCGCCGATCGGCGGCTCGGTGCCGTCGAGGTCGGTGCTCAGTAGGGCGTCGCGGATAGCGGGGATGGCGGAGTCGGCTTGCGGGTCGCGGATCTCCAGCCCGTCGCCGGTGATGTCGGAGAGGCTGACGCGGAGCGCGCCGGCGATCGCGACCAGGGTTGAGCGCTTGTCGATCGCTGTGCGCTCGTTCTCGATCTTGGACAGGTAGCCCTTCGAAAGGCCGGACAGCCCGGCGAGCTGTTCGAGGGACAGGCCACGCCAACGGCGAAGCCGGCGGATCGTGATGCCGATCGAGTCCATACGCCTCAGGGTACAGACTTGGGTTTCCTAGCAAGAAACGTTTGTGACCTGCGACTTTGTACGGTCACTAACTATGCGTGATCGACGACGTACGCGACAGAGCACCGAGGGTGTCGACCAGCTCGGAGATCCGGCGCGGGCCGAAGTCGAGGTACGGGAAGACGGACGAATCGCGCTGACCAGTTCGACGCCTCCAGGCGAACCGATCTTGTTCAGTGCCGAGGCAGCCGCGCAGCTTCGGAGCCAGCTGGGTGACGCGTTGACCGTCTCGCTGCGCGACGCTCGCACAGCGCGGGGGTGCAAGGCGCCATGACCGCGGAGCACTTCGATGACCGGCCGACGTTCTGGTGTGGCGGCTCGCTGTTCAACACGGGTGGTCAGCGGCTCAACGAGATCGATCTCGACGCCTACCAGCATCCGAAGAAGCACGCGGACATGACCGATGCTGACTGGGAACAGGCTGCCGCCGCAGTCCGGGTGTTCGACATCGAGCGAGGGCTTCGATGACCGCGGTGGACGACGGGCCGATGACCGGCACCGACTCGCACCAGGACTTCTGGGAATGGCACGAGTTCACCGGGGGCGACGGGTGGGCGCACCTGTACCTGCACTCGGAGATGACCAACCCGCGACTCGTCATGCTGCTGCCCTGGTGCCTGACCGACGTCCGCTTCCCGCTGGAACACGACCGGCCCAGCATCAGCCGGCGCCGCGTGATCCCGAGGCCCGGTCGGATGTGCCCAGTCTGCACGGCCCAGAACGAGCGCCGGCGGATCGAGGTGCCTCGTGCATGCTCGTGACCGCGAGTTGCTCGCCGCGCTCTCGAAGGTCAACTCCAAGATCGGAAGCGTGACGGTTGAGCTGCTGACCCTCCAGCCGGACGACGCAGCCTACGCCTCCGGCCTGCGCACCCTCGGCCGCCAGCTCGTCCACATCGGTGTAGCCCTCACCCGCCGCGCCGGCGAACTCGACGGCACCGAACTCGATCCAGTTGCCCTGCTCAACGCACCCGACACAGAGGCCCATGACCGAACGGAGCGGTCTGAACCGTGACTGAAGCTGCCCTGCGACCAGCCGTCATCGCCCTGGCCGGCGGCCTGCGCGAGGCCCGCAACGAGCGCGGCATCGGCCTGCGCCGGCTCGCTGCCATGGTCGACCTACACCACGCCGTGCTGTCGAGCTTCGAACTCGGCCAACGCGCGCCGCAGGACACGATCGTGGCGCACATCCTCGGTGTCCTGCGCACACCGCAAGACGTGCGTGATCACCTCATCGACCTGGCCCGCCGGTCCCACGACCGCGACCTGATCGACCGCACCGGACGCGCCGAAAACTACCTGCGCACCGCTTTCGAACAGCGGTCCAGCCGCGTGACCGAGTGGTCGCCGTCGCTTATTCCGGACGTGTTGCAGACAGCCGAGTACGCCGGCGCGTTGCGCGACACTGGCTTGCTCGCTCCCGAGGTCACCGATGTGGGCTGTCTTCTCCGCACCGCATGTCAGCTTGCCCTGTCCGACAAGCCGGGCCCGCTGTACACGTTCCTGATCGGCGAGGCTGCCACACGCCCCGACGCCTGTACTCCCGACGTCCTCCGCGATCAGCTCGACCAGCTGCGCACCTGGACGAGAAGGCCGCGGGTCGCCGTCCGTCTCGTTCCGGCTGCTGACTGCCCGCCCGGTCTGGTCGGACCGTTCACTTTCTACGAACACCGCGCCGGCGCCCTCGCTGTCGCGTTGCGTCACCACCACGGCGGCGCCGCGTACTCCACCGACCAAGCCGTCTTGACGACCTACAAGGAGACGGTCCGAGCACTACAACGCCGCGCCACAGAGAACGCGTGGCCTTAAGCCCCCGGCCGGTGCGTTCTGCTTCCCCCCGAGCGGCGCGCCGGCCGGGCCTCACGGCCTGGATTCGCCCAGCACACGTTCCTGCCGAAGCTCTAGCCTGGCCGAGGCACCCCGATAGAGGAGTCTGATGACATCGACGAAGGCTTTCACGACGGAGCGGACACAAGCTGTCTTCGAGGTCGGCAAGATCTCCTGGTCGAGGAACGAGGCGACGAGCGACTTCGGCCGGCCACCGCCGTACTTGTAGTCGAAGCTGCTGAACATCGCGGTTGCCTCGCGAACCGCCTCGACGTCCACGAGGGTGATCGAGCGAGGCTCGATTGGTGGCCGCGATCCTTCCTCGTCGGAGTCGGTCAGCCACCGGATGAGCAGGCCGCTCCCGGCTGACCGGGGCCCGCCGACTGCTCGCCGGCATGCGCGCCAACGACTTCGACTCGCCGATCGCCGCCCGCGTCCTCCAGCTGGTCATCGAGCTAACCGGCGCGGGTCACGCACCGACCCCGATGGCCGTAATGGACCACGCCCGCGAGCGGACGGCGACCGAGCCGCGGTCCGGTGGCGCGCACCGCCTGCACAGCCTCGGCCTCTGGATCGTCGAGACCTACACCGACGGCCCGATCCTGCCGCCGCCGTACTACGGCGCCTGGCTGAAAGCCGTCGTGCTCAAGAACGCCTACCGCCGCGCCGTCCGGGAGCACGCGGCCCGCCTGGTGCAGGCCGTCGAAGACGACTCGCCGACGGACGTCCTCCGCCACCAGCTCGACGACACCGAGCGCCTTGATGACCTGTGGCGGCGCTACCGCGAGGCCGGAGGCGACGACGAACCGACCGCACGTCTGGAGGTGGCCGCCTGATGTCCGGATTCGACGACACCTTGTCCGTGATCGACTTCGTGATCTCCGACGAGCCTGCGCCCCACTGCCAGCAGTGCGGCCGGCCGCGCAGCGACTCGCCGTCCGGCGACTTCTGCTCGGAGAACTGCCAGCGCGTCTGGCGCGGCCGACACACCGCGGCCAAGCCAGCCGAGGACGGCGGCGCCCAGCCGAGCGAGCTGCCGGAGGCCGCGCCGGTCAACCCGCTCACGTGGCTCGGGCCGGCGCCGGTCGGGGCCTTCGCGAAGCCGGGTCACGAGGTCTTGGACGCGGTCGTGACGTTCGTGTCGCGGTTCTCGGCCTTCGCGAACGAGCACGCCGCGCCGACGCTGGCGCTTTGGTACGCGCACACCCACGTCGCCGAACGGCTCTACGTCACGCCGCGCCTCATCCTCGACTCGGCGGAGCCGGGCAGCGGCGAGACGCGCGTGCTGGAGGTCGCGCAGTACCTCGTGGCCAAGCCGGAGATGACGATCAGCATCACCCCGGCCGCGATCTTCCGCATGCTCGCCGACGGCCCGATGACGCTGCTGTTCGACGAGATCGACGCCGTGTTCAACCCGAAGACCGGCGGGAACAACGAGGACCTCCGCGCCCTGCTGAACGCGGGCTACAAGCGGTCGGCGACGGTGACCCGGTGCGTCGGCGACGCCAAGAGCATGAATGTGACCCGGTTCCCGGTCTATGCGCCGGTCGCCCTCGCCGGGATCGCCGGCGGCATGCCAGACACGATCACGACCCGGGCGATCACCGTGCACATGCGCAAGCGCCGATTCGACGAGGCAGTAGAGGAGTTCATCGAAGAGGACGTCGAGCGCGAGTCGGCGCCGGTGCGCGCCGAACTGGCGGAGTGGGTCGGCCGGGTCGGCGACGAGGTGAGCCGCGCACGGCCAGACCGACCGGACGGCGTGCGCGACCGGGCGGCCGAGATCTGGCGGCCGCTGCTGGCGATCGCCGACGCGGCCGGCGGGCACTGGCCGGAGACCGCGCGCAAGGCGTGCCGTCACTTCGTGCTCGAAGCCACTGCGCAACCGGCCTCGATCGGCGTGCGGCTGCTGGCCGACGTCCGGCAGATCTTCACGGCGGAGCACACCGACCGCATGGTGACGGCCGAGCTGATCCGCGAGCTGCACGCCATCGAAGACGAACCGTGGACCGACCTGCAGGGCAAGCCGCTCGACAGCCGCCGTCTCGCGGAGGAACTCGACCGGTACCTGGTCCGGCCGAAAGACCTCAAGGTCAGCGACAAGACGCTCAAGGGCTACCGCATCGACGGCGACGGCGGCCTGGCCGACGCCTGGAGCCGCTACCTCCCACCGCCCGAAACGGGCGCTACCTCCGCGACCAACGCGACCCCGCAGGTCACCGCCACATCCGGCGTCGCGGAGGCGCCGAGCTCGGCCGCGACCTCCGCAACCCGGGTCGCGGACGGTCGCGGCACCCAACAGCCACTCGCACCCGCACTGACCAGCCCGGTTGCGGAGGTCGCGGACGTCGCGCCCGCCAAACCGGACCACGACACCGAGTGGGACCGATGAACGCCGTACCCATGCCGGTCGCCGTGCCCGAACGGCACCTCTACCGGATCACCGAAGCCATGCGCCTGCTCTCGATGAGCCGCTCGGTCATCTACGAACAGCTCCGCTCGGGGCGCCTGCGCTCGGTCAAACAGGGCCGTGCCCGGCTCGTGCCGGCGGTCGCCATCCAGGAGTACGTCGAGTTGCTGATGAGGGAAGCGGAGGTCAGCTATGGCGAGTCGGCGTAGTCGCGGAGACGGCGGTCTGTACTGGTCCGAGGACCGTCAGCGCTGGATCGCGGAACTGACGATCGGCTACCGGCCGAACGGCAAGCGCATCACGCGCAAGGCGAGCGGCAAGACGAAGACGGAGGCGAAGGCTGCCCTCGACCGGCTCGTGGAGCGCAAGAAGGAGGGCACCGCCACGGCGGTCCGCGGGCTCACGGTCGAGAAGGCGGTTCGAGACTGGTTGCGGCATGGCCTCAACGGTCGCACTGCCGCGACCGTCGAGAAGCTGACCATCCTGGCCGAGACGCACATCGTCCCCTCGCTCGGCGCGCGTCTGCTGCTGGACCCGAAGCAGTCGAAGGAACTGACCGCCGATGATGTCGACGCCTGGCTGGAGGAGAAGGCAGAGGTTCTCGCCACGCGCACGCTCCAGGACCTCCGTTCGATTCTCCGGCGCGCGATCAACCGAGCGGCGAAGCGGACCAAGGGCATCCGGAACGCGGTGCTGCTGGGTGACGAGCTGCCGGTTGGCCGCGACGGACGGCCGTCGAAGTCGCTGACCTTTGCTCAGGCGGTAGCGGTGCTCGCCGCCGCGGAGGCGGAGGACTCCACGTACGGCGATTACACGGTGGTCTCGCTCCTGACCGGCGCGCGGACCGAGGAGGCGCGCCCGCTGGCGTGGCCAGAGGTCGACCTGGTCGGGAAGCTGGAAGCGGCGCCGCCGATTCCTCCGCACGTCAACGTGTGGCGGTCGGTACGGGCGGGTGGAGACACGAAGACTAAGAAATCGCGTCGTTCGCTCGCGCTTCCCGGTCGGGCGGTCGAGGCGCTGGAGCGCCAGAAGCTCCGCCAGAAGCATCAGCGCGAGTCGGCCGGCGACCGGTGGCAAGAACTCGGGATCGTGTTCGCCTCGGACGTCGGGACGCAGCTCGACGCGGCCAACGTCCGGCGTGGCTTCCGGCGCATCTTGAAGCTCGCAGGTCTCGAACCGAAGAACTGGACACCGCGTGAGCTGCGCCACAGCTTTGTGTCTCTGCTCTCCGACAGCGGACTCACCATCGAGGAGATATCGCGTCTCGTGGGGCAGTCGGACACGAAGGTGACCGAGCTGGTCTACCGCCATCAACTGCGGCCGGTGATCCAAAACGGATCAAAAGCCATGGATGCGATCTTCTCGAGCCCGCTGCCGTAGTGGCCAAGTTAAAGGCGGGCTCGCATTCCGCGAGCCCGCCTCTAACTTAAGCACCAGCGCCCAGCGCCACGGCAGCAACCGGGGCGGTAACCACCGAGGCGATTTAAGATTCCAACTTGTCAAGCAGCGTCAGTTGCGATAAGGCGAACGGCGATACGGTCGCGCACGTCCAGGGCGGCACGCGACTGAAGCTGCAAGCAGTGCTCGTCATCGGGGCATGACGCGACCTCAAAGAGCGGTATCCACGTAAGCCCACCCTGCTTTAAAGACCATCCGACCGTCCTGGTATAAGCCCCTTTTCGGACTTAAGTTCATTACTTGAACAAACTGAACTTCAACCGAATCCGCCACAACTTTGCCCTGTGGACGGCGCTGCGAAATGGATCTTCAATGACGAGTGGTGCAGACCTTTACAAGCCGCGCACCTGCTGAAATAGGCTTCGACGGCACCATTCGAAACGTCGACCATCCGTACGGTTTCCCGAGAGCGTCAGAATTGAGGGAGTGTCGCGCCGGGACGCTGCTTGTGCAAGCGGCGAAGGTAGGGGATCGTTAACGCGGGCCTCGTCTTCGGATGGGGCTCGTGGTGGATCGCCACCTTTGACTTTCCCTCTTCGGGCGTCGCGTTCTCGTGGCCTCGGTACCGGCAACGAGCCGGGAACCCGAAGAGGAAGGAGTCGGAGATGGGTACCGACGACCGCGATCCGCCCGACGGATGCGACCTGGCGCCAAAGGCCAGGGATCAACCGGAGGGACGAGGCCCACGAGGCTCGCAGGCCTGGCGAAACGTGATCCGCCCCGGACTGCTGCTTCTCGAGGCGTGGGGCGTGTTTAAACAGCACGAAGCCCTCGCCGCGGGGGCGAGGGCTCTCGTGATGATCGGCGACGTGATCATGGACTTTGGCGAGCACTGATCACGCTCCGGGAGCGGGCCCAGTCATTTCGATGGCTGGGCCTTAGCTTCTTCCGCGGCCTTCCCATGGTGTGTCGCAGGAGGAGCCACAAAAGTTTCACCAACTTGCGATGGAAACCGAGCTAGTTTCGGGAACCTTCGCTCGCGGTGTTGGGAGAAGTGTCAAGGCCAACGACACCTCCCGTCACGTCGTCAGTTTCGAGGTCGAACAGCACGAAAATACCGTTTCCCCTGGTAGGGAGTCTACTCCTCGACTAGCATGTGTGCATCTATGCACATCCGAGCAGCACGGAAACCCCGAAAGAGGTGGGATGGCGACTTGTGAGTGGTGCGGCGACCCACTCCCGCCGGGGCGCACTGACGGCCGTGGCCGTCCTAGGCGGTACTGCTCGGCGACGTGCCGGTCGGCCGGTCGTCGCCAGCGTGAACGCCAGATCCGGCCAGCGACGCCGGAATCAGCAGTCGCGACGAGCGCGGCTGCCCCTCAGTGTGAAGTCGCCGTGTTCGGCGTTCGCTGCCCGAAGCCAGCAGACCGGACTATCGCAATACCAGGAGTCGGAGCCGTTCGGTACTGCCTAGGATGCACTGAAGTCGTCCGGGCGTGGCTAGCCACCAATCCGCCGCTGCCGGACCCCCGGCCGGCGCAGTCGATGCGGGCGCGCCCGGTAGAAGCGCAAGCAGCTCGACCACGTCGCGAACGCAGTATTGAACTCAGCCCCCGCGAGGAAGCGGTTCTGCGGGCCTACGCCTCCGGCAAGACAGTCGATGCTGTGGCCCGCGAACTCGACCTCCAAGTAAGCACGGTCCGCGTATACCTCAACCGAGCTCGCGACAAATACGAACAGGCCGGCCGCGAGGCCGAGACGCGCGTTGACCTGTACAAGCGGGCCGTAGAAGACGGACTTGTGCCCGCACCAAATTCACCCACCGGAAGCACGAGTCTCACCGACAGATCCGCCATCGACACCGTCGACCCGGCCACCTGGCTACCCTCGGCTTCAATCAGAGCCGTCTATCGCTACGTCTCCGCCCGCCTCGGACCGGTTGCACAATGGATCTCCGCCGAAGACGTCACCCAGGAAGTCCTGCTGACGTACGTGAGTTACCGAGCCACGCAGGGTGAGATCGACGGGGGAACCGAACGGAAACTACTATTCGCGATCGCTAAGAAGAAGATAGCCGACACGCACCGCAGACAGCTTCGCGAATCACAGGACGAAGTCCGGGTGAGCATCATCCCAGAGGAACTGGTCGCGAGAACTCCGCGCACCCAGGACCCTGAGTTAGCCGAGGACCTCAGCGAGGACATGGCGAGAATGCTCGACCGGCTCAGTTCAGCGCACCGAGATGTCCTTCTTCTGCGCATCGCCAGTGGGCTTTCGGCCGCGGAAACTGCCGAAGTGATGGGCATCTCCCCTGGCTCTGTTCGCGTGCTGCACCATCGGGCTCTCCATCGATTGCGCGCTCTCGTCGACGCCGCTAACGGCCCCGCCACCGGGCAGATTCCTCGCCTCAAACCAGGAAGCGAGCCTTCAGCGGAGCGATGACAGCTTGACGATCGCTGAACGCGCCGGCGGGACAGGATTCGACACGCCAGGTGAGAGTGCCTGTTGCTGCCGCTCTCGCCCGCTTCCTGCATCGTCATGAAGTGAGGAGTTGCCCGCAGGCTTCCGCTCTGACAGTCACCCACCTAGTCACTCAGGTCATGCAAAAGCCCGGCTCGCATGACGCGAACCGGGCTTTGACCTGCGTGGGCCTACCAGGACTTGAACCTGGGACCTCTTCGTTATCAGCGAAGCGCTCTAACCGCCTGAGCTATAGGCCCTCGAACGAGGAGAACTTTACAGGACCCCCGAAGGGGCCCTGCAACCGGGTCACTCGCGTTCGGACAGGGTTACCTCGAGGCCGCCCGCGAGGTCGGCTGAGACGTTGTAGATGAACGCGCTCACCGTGGCCAGGGCTGAGACCAGGACGATGTTGATCGCGCCCAGGATGGCCGCGATGCCGAACACGCGGCCCGCGCTGATCAGGGGTTCGGCCGAGGCGTTCGCGCCCTCGCCGCCGACCAGTGATGAATACGTGCCGTTCAGCTTGTCCCAGACGCCCATGCCGTCGAGGACCGTGTACAGGACTCCGACCGCCACCAGCCAGACGAAGAACATCGCTACGCCCAGCACCAGGGACAGCTTCAGCACCGACCACGGGTCGAACCGCTTGACCTGCAGCGATGCCCGGCGCGGGCCGCGGCCCGGACGGCGCAACGCGCTTGGGCGGGCTCGCTGCGTCGATGCCGGGGGGACCTCGCCGCCGACCGGCGGGGTGTCACCTGAGCCGCCGCCGAAGAGGCGGGGGGCTGCGCTGCCCGTCACCACCGAACGCTCGGGGGTGACGGGCTGCGTTGCCGCGGCCGGGGGCTGTGCCTCGTCGGTGGCCAGCTTGACCGTCGCTTCGGCGTCGCCTTCCTTGTCGACCCGCTGCCAGGGTGGGCTCGCCGGCGTTCCGTTCGAACCCGCTGCCTCGGGATTCTCGGTCGGTGTCACGAAGAGTCAGTCCTTACCCGTGCCGTGGGGCGCTGTCCGTAGTTGTGAAAACTTACTGCTCCGACGGCGCCGTCGTCTCTTCACCCGCTTCGGGCGCTTCGGGAGCTTCACCATTTGCGACGTCCGAGGGCTCGTCCGCGTTGCGTGCGACCGCGAGAAGAGTGGTTCCTTCGCCGAGATTCATCAGCCGGACCCCCTTCGTCTGTCGTCCCGCTTTGCGTACGTCGCCCGCCGGTGTGCGGATCACGCCGCCGCTCGAGGTGATCGCGTACAGCTCGTCCTCGGCGTCGACGATGAGCGCTCCCACCAGCCTGCCACGTTTGCGGTCGTGCTGAATGGTGAGCACGCCCTTGCCGCCGCGGCCCTGGACCGGGTAGTCCTCGATCGCCGTGCGCTTCGAGTACCCGCCGTCGGTCGCGACCAAAAGGAACTTGCCCTCCTTGACCACGCTGATGCCGAGCAGCTCGTCGCCGTCGTTGAACCGCATGCCCATCACGCCGGACGTCGGGCGGCCCATCGGCCGCAGCGCCTCGTCCGTCGCGTGGAAGCGGATGGACTGGCCCTCGGCCGACACCAGCAGCAGGTCGTCCTCGGCCGCCGCGAGCACCGCGCCGACCAGCTCGTCGCCTTCGCGCAGGTTGATGGCGATGAGGCCGCCGGAGCGGTTGGAGTCGAAGTCGGTGAGCTTGGTCTTCTTCACCAGGCCGCGCTTGGTGGCGAGCACCAGGTACGGCGCGACCTCGTAGTTCTTGATCTGGATGACCTGGGCGATCTGCTCGTCCGGCTGGAACGCCATGAGGTTCGCCACGTGCTGGCCGCGCGCGTTGCGGTTCGCCTCGGGCAGCTCGTACGCCTTGGTCCGGTAGACGCGGCCCTTGTTGGTGAAGAACAGGATCCAGTCGTGCGTCGAGCAGACGAAGAAGTGCTGGACGATGTCGTCCTGCTTCAGCGTCGCGCCCTGCACGCCCTTGCCGCCGCGCTTCTGCGAGCGGTACAGATCCGTTTTCGTCCGCTTGGCGTACCCCGTGCGGGTGATGGTGACGACGACGTCCTCGACGGCGATGAGTTCCTCGTCGGTGACGTCGCCGCTGAAGCCGATGATCTTCGTCCGCCGGTCGTCGCCGTACTTGTCGACGATCGCCATCAGCTCGTCGCGGATGATCGCGCGCTGCCGCTCGGGCTTCTCGAGGATGTCCTTGAGGTCGGCGATCTCGATCTCGATCTCGGCCAGCTCGTCGATGATCCGCTGACGCTCCAGCGCGGCGAGCCGGCGCAGCTGCATGTCGAGGATCGCGACGGCCTGGATCTCGTCGATGTCGAGCAGCGTCATCAGGGCCGGCCGGGCTTCGTCCGCGGACGGCGACCGCCGGATCAGCGCGATGACCTCGTCGAGCGCGTCGAGCGCCTTGACCAGGCCACGCAGGATGTGGGCGCGCTCTTCCTTCTTCCGCAGCCGGTAGCGGGTCCGCCGGACGATGACGTCCATCTGGTGCTTCACGTAGTGGCGGATGATCTGGTCGAGCCGCAGCGTGCGCGGCACGCCGTCGACCAGCGCCAGCATGTTGACGCCGAAGTTCTGCTGCAGCTGGGTGTGCTTGAACAGGTTGTTCAGCACGACCTTCGCGACCGCGTCCCGCTTGATCGTGACGACGATCCGCATGCCGGAGCGGCTGTTGGACTCGTCGGCGATGTCGGAGATGCCGGTGAGCTTGCCGTCGCGGACCAGGTTCGCGATGTTCTCGACCAGGTTGTCCGGGTTGACCTGGTACGGCAGCTCGGACACGACCAGGATCGTGCGGCCCTTCGCGTCCTCCTCGACCTCGACGACCGCGCGCATCCGGACCGAGCCGCGGCCGGTGCGGTAGGCGTCCTCGATGCCGGACGTGCCGAGGATCATCGCCTTGGTCGGGAAGTCCGGGCCCTTGATCCGGACCAGCAGCGCCGCGAGCAGCTCGTCGTCGGTCGCTTCCGGGTTCTCCAACGCCCAGACGACGCCCTCGGAGACCTCGCGCAGGTTGTGCGGCGGGATGTTCGTCGCCATCCCGACCGCGATCCCGGAACCGCCGTTGACCAGCAGGTTCGGGAACCGCGACGGCAGGACGTCGGGCTCCTGCGTGCGGCCGTCGTAGTTGTCGGAGAAGTCGACGGTGTCTTCTTCGATGTCGGCCAGCATCTGCATGGCCAGCGGCGCGAGCCGGGACTCGGTGTACCGCATGGCGGCCGCGGGGTCGTTGCCCGGCGAGCCGAAGTTGCCCTGGCCGTCGATCAGCGGGTAGCGCATCGACCACGGCTGGGCGAGCCGCACCAGCGCGTCGTAGATCGCCGAGTCGCCGTGCGGGTGGTAGTTGCCCATGACGTCGCCGACGACGCGCGAGCACTTGTTGTACCCGCGGTCCGGCCGGAAGCCGGAGTCGAACATCGAGTACAGGACCCGCCGGTGCACCGGCTTGAGCCCGTCCCGGACGTCCGGCAGCGCGCGCGACACGATGACGCTCATCGCGTAGTCGATGTAGGAGCGCTGCATCTCCTGCTGGATGTCGACCGGTTCGATCCGGTCGTGGTCCGGAGCCGGCGGCAGAGTTTCCGTCATGAGGTCCTTCTCGGGTGCGGGGGCCTAGCGGGGCGAAGAACGAGGGAGACGCCTACACGTCCAAGAAGCGCACGTCCTTGGCGTTGCGCGTGATGAACGAGCGGCGGGCCTCGACGTCCTCGCCCATCAGGACCGAGAACAGCTCGTCGGCCTGGGCGGCGTCGTCGAGGGTGACCTGGCCCAGCAGCCGGTTGGCCGGGTCCATCGTGGTCTCCCACAGCTCTTCGGCGTTCATCTCGCCGAGACCCTTGTAGCGCTGGATCGCGTCGTCCTTCGGCAGCCGCTTGCCGGCCTCGACGCCCGCCTGGATGACGGCGTCGCGCTCGCGGTCGGAGTACGCGTACTCCGGCTCGGCCCGCGGCCACTTGATCTTGTACAGCGGCGGCCGCGAGAGGAAGACGTGGCCGTGCTCGATCAGCGGCGTCATGAACCGGAACAGCAGGGTGAGCAGCAGCGTGGTGATGTGCTGGCCGTCGACGTCGGCGTCGGCCATCAGCACGATCTTGTGGTAGCGCAGCTTCTCGAGGTCGAATTCGTCGTGGATGCCGGTGCCGAGCGCGGTGATCAGCGACTGGACCTCGGTGTTCTTGAGGACGCGGTCGATGCGGGCCTTCTCGACGTTGATGATCTTGCCGCGGATCGGCAGGATCGCCTGGTACATCGAGTCGCGGCCCTCCTTGGCGGAGCCGCCGGCCGAGTCACCCTCGACGATGTAGAGCTCGCACTCCTCCGGCTTGGTGGAGCGGCAGTCCTTCAGCTTGCCGGGCAGGCCGCCGATGTCGAGCGCGCCCTTGCGGCGGACCAGGTCACGCGCCTTGCGCGCGGCCATCCGGGCCTGCGCCGAGGAGATCGACTTGTTGATGATCGTCTTCGCCTCGGTGGGGTTGCGCTCGAACCAGTCGGCCAGCCACTCGTTCGACGTCTGCTGCACGAACGTCTTGGCCTCGCTGTTGCCCAGCTTGGTCTTGGTCTGGCCCTCGAACTGCGGCTCGGACAGCTTGATCGAGACGATCGCGGCGAGGCCCTCGCGCACGTCGTCACCGGTCAGGTTGGTGTCCTTCTCCTTGAGCAGCTTCTTGTCGCGCGCGTAGGTGTTGACGACGCGGGTCAGCGCGGCGCGGAAGCCCTCTTCGTGGGTGCCGCCCTCGTGGGTGTTGATCGTGTTGGCGAACGTGTAGACCGACGGCGTGAAGCCGTTGTTCCACTGCATCGCGACCTCGACCTCGAGGCCGGTGCCCTTCGCTTCGAAGGAGATCACGCTGGAGTGGATCGGGTCCTTGCTGCCGTTGATGTGCTTGACGAAGTCCTCGAGGCCACCCGGGTAGCAGTAGGTCTTCTCCTTGACCCGCGCGACCTTGCCCTCGGCGTCCGCCTCCGCCTCCTCGTCGGCGACGCGCTCGTCGCGCAGGGACAGCGTCAGTCCCTTGTTGAGGAACGCCATCTCCTGGAGCCGGCGCGAGATGGTCTCGAAGTTGTACGTCGTGGTCTCGAAGATGTCGCCGTCGGCCCAGAAGGTGATCGTGGTGCCGGTCTCGCTCGCCGGGCCGAGGTCCTCGAGCGGGCCGGGGATCTGGTCGGTGTACTCCTGGCGCCAGCTGCGGCCGCCGTACTTGACCTCGGCGAGCAGCTTCTTCGACAGCGCGTTCACCACCGAGACACCGACGCCGTGCAGGCCGCCGGACACCGCGTAGGAGTCGCTGTCGAACTTGCCGCCCGCGTGGAGGACGGTGAGCACGACCTCGAGGGTCGGCTTCTGCTCCTTGGGGTGCATGTCGACCGGGATACCGCGGCCGTCGTCGACGACGCGGACGCCGCCGTCGGCGAGGAGGGTAACCTCGACCTTGGTGGCGTGCCCGGCCATCGCCTCGTCGACGGAGTTGTCGACGACCTCCTGGACGAGGTGGTGCAGGCCGCGTTCACCGGTGGAACCGATGTACATGCCGGGGCGCTTGCGGACCGCTTCGAGGCCTTCGAGCACCGTGATCGACGACGCGTTGTACTCGTGCTTGTTCTCGGTCACCGGCGTTGTTTCTCCTCGTCTCGCCCGAGCGGACGCTCGCTCTCCTCCAGTGTACTTGGCCGCGTCCGCTGACATGCGGCAAGGACACCCCTGAACGCGTCACAGACGAACGAAATCGGTTCGAGCCGAGTCTTGACGTATCTCGGGAGGTCTGAATGCGTTCTCGGGGCATTCAACCGAGCATCACGCAACCCGGGTCAGCCGTACGTGTCACGGGGGCCGCGGCCCGGCACGTGCCGGGGCCCTTTCCGCCAGCTCGGGGCGGTCGGGCCCTGGATCCGCATCCGCTTGACGACGCCGTTGCCGACCCCCGCCGCGATCTTGTGCAGCAGCTTTCCCTGCAGCAACCGCAGCTGGGTGGCCCACGCCGTCGAGCTGGCGCGGACGGTGAGCTCGCCGTCCTTCAGGGCGATCGGCTGCGCGTGCTCGGCGACGTCTTCGCCGACCAGCCGCGCCCACTGCGCGAAGACGCGGGCGCTGGTGACGCTCTCGTTCCAGCCGCGGTCGCTCATCAGCCGGGAGACGAGCCGGCCGAGCGGTTGCGGGTCGCGCGCGTCCGCACCGGGCCCCGACCAGCGGCGACGCCGGGGGCTCTGCCCACCGCCGGTCGCGGGGCGGCGCCGGCCGGGTGAGGTGCCGCGCTCCTTGGCCTTGGCCTTCGCGGCCTCCAGCGCGGCGTGCGCGAGGTCGCGTCCCGTCATCGGGGGCTCGTTCGGCCCAACCTCGCCGTCACGCTCGGTGCCCGAAGCGGGCTTGGTGTTCGCCGCAGAGCCGCCACCCGGCGTTTTGCGCCACCCATCTGGCCGCATGGTCACACCGGGCGATAACTCATTCACCGTGTTATCCACACTGTCCACAGGTTTGTCCCCAGATCGGGTGCGGTTTGTGCCGCCCGTCACACGGGGTGCTCGATCGCTCTGCTCAGCCACGCGTGATCTCACCATCCGCCACCACGAACCGGGTGCCGGCCAGCTCCCCGGGCACGTCTTCGTCGACCGCGGCGGTCACCAGCACCTGTTCGGCGCTCGCGGCCACCTCGGCCAGCCGGGCCCGGCGCTTGCGGTCCAGCTCTGCGAACACGTCGTCGAGCAGCAGCACCGGCTCGCCCGCCTCCGCGCGCAGCAGCTCGTAGCTGCCGAGCCGCAGCGCCAACGCGAACGACCACGACTCGCCGTGGCTCGCGTAGCCCTTCGCCGGCGCCTCGCCCAGGATCAGTTCCAGCTCGTCCCGGTGCGGGCCGACCAGGCTGATGCCGCGCTCGAGCTCCGCCTTGCGGGCTTCACCCAACGCCTTGAGTAAGACGTCCTTCAGGACCTCGGGTTGCGCCCGTTCGCCGTCCGGTACGCCGTACGTTTCCGGCATGGCGGCACCCAGCGACGACCGGTAGGTGATCTTCGCCGGACGCGAGTCGGGCGCGACGCCCATGTAAGCCGAAGCCGCGTGCGGCGCGAGATCGGCGACGAGGTTCAGGCGCGCGGCCAGCAGCTCCGCGCCCGCCTCCGCCAGGTGGTCGTCCCAGACCTCGAGCGTCGACAGCGCGTACGGGTCTTCGCGGCCCGTACGTCGTTTCCCGGCCGTCTTGAGCAGGGCGTTCCGCTGCTTCAGCACCTTCTCGTAGTCCGCCCGGACGCCGGCGTACCGCGGCGCGCGCAGCACGAGGAGCTCGTCGAGGAACCGGCGTCGCTCACCCGGGTCACCCCGCACGAGTGCGAGGTCCTCCGGGGAGAACAGCACCGTGCGCAGGATCCCGAGCACGTCCCGCGGCCGGCCGACCGCACCGCGGTTGACCCGCGCGCGGTTCGCCCGGCCGGCGGTGATCTCGAGCTCGACGGTCAGCTCGCGGTCGTCGTTGACCACCGCGACCCGCACCAACGCGCGCTCGCAGCCGTGCCGGATCAGCGGCGCGTCCGTCGCGACGCGGTGCGAGCCCAGCGTCGCGACGTACCCGATCGCCTCCAGCAAGTTGGTCTTGCCGCGGCCGTTCTGGCCGACCAGCACGGTCGGCCCCGGTTCGAGCGCGAGATCGGCCTGCGGCCAGGAGCGGAAGTCGGTGACCTGCAGGTGACGCAGATACACCCGTAACTCCTTATCCGCCGACCTTCTTCACGGCGTGCCCGCCGAACTGGTTGCGCAATGCGGCGACCGCGCGCATCGCGGCCGAGTGCTCCTGCCGCGAGGCGAACCGCGCGAACAGCGCGGCCGAGATGACCGGCGCCGGCACCGCGTTGTTGATCGCCTCTTCCAGCGTCCAGCGGCCTTCGCCCGAGTCCTCGACGTAGCCCTCGAGGTCGTCCAGCTCCGGGTCCTCGTCGAGCGCGCGCACGAGCAGGTCGAGCAGCCAGGACCGGACGACCGTGCCGCGCTGCCAGCCCTTGATCACCGCGGGCACGTCCTTGACGACCTTCGCGGCCTCGAGGAGTTCGAAGCCCTCGGCGAAGGCCTGCATCATGCCGTACTCGATGCCGTTGTGGATCATCTTCGCGTAGTGCCCCGCGCCGACGTCGCCGGCGTGCGAGAAGCCTTCTTCACGCGGGCCTTCCGGGCGCAGCGCGTCGAAGATCGGCATGGCCTTCTCGACGTCGGCCGCGGTGCCGCCGACCATCAGGCCGTAGCCGTTGTCCTTGCCCCACACGCCACCGGAGACACCGCAGTCGACGTAGCCGATGTTCTTCGCCGCCAGCAGATCGGCGTTCAGCTTGTCGTCGGTGTACTTCGAGTTGCCGCCGTCGATCACCATGTCGCCCTCGGCGAGCAGGTTGCTCAGCTCGGTGACGGTCTGGCGCGTCGGGTCGCCGGCCGGGACCATGATCCAGACGATCCGCGGACCCTCCAGTTTGGACACCAGGTCTTCGAGCGACGTCGTGTCGGTGACGTCCGGGTTGCGGTCGTAGCCGACGACCTCGTGACCGGCCGCGCGCAGCCGCTCACGCATGTTGAAGCCCATCTTGCCCAGGCCGATCAGACCGAGCTGCACCATCGAGATCCCCTTACGTGCTCAGGAAGTAGCGGGTCAGCCCGGGAGGCGGACCGGCATCAGGAGGTAGAGGTAACCGGGGACGACGTTGCCCTCGGCGTCGGCGGGCTTGATGAGCGCGGGCCGGTTCGGCGTGGTGAACGTCAGCTCCGCCCGGTCGCTGTGCAGCGCGCCCAGACCGTCGACGAGGTAACCCGGGTTGAACGCGATCGTCACCGGCTCACCTTCGTACTCGACCTGGAGTTCTTCCTCGGCGCTGCCCTCGTCGTCGCCGCCCGCGGACAACCGCAGCGTGTTGTCCCCGAATTCCAGTCGTACCTGAGTCCCCCGCTCGGCCACCAGCGAAACGCGCTTGATGCTCTCCGTGAGCGCCGACACGTCGATCACCGCGCGCGACGAGTGCGACGCGGGCAGCAGCTGGCGGTACGGCGGGAATTCCGCGTCGAGCAGGCGGGTCGTCGTGTAGCGCCCGGAACCGGACAGGCCGAGCAGGCCTTCACCGCTGGCGAGGGCGAGGCGGATCGTGGCGCCGCTGGCGCCGAGCGTCTTGGCCGCCTCGGCGAGGGTGCGCGCCGGGACGAGCACCGCGGCGTCGGCCAGGCCCTCGGCGGGCTGCCAGGTGAACTCGCGCATGGCGAGCCGGAACCGGTCGGTGGCGACCAGGGTCAGCGAGCTGCCGGAGATCTCGAGCCGCATGCCGGTGAGCATCGGCAGCGTGTCGTCCTTGCCCGCGGCGACGACGACCTGGGTGACGGCCTGGCCGAACGCGTCGCCGGCGAGCTCGCCCGCGAAGGCGGGCTGGGACGGCAGCTGCGGGTAGTCCTCGACCGGCATGGTCGGCAGGGAGAACCGCGCGGTGCCGCAGGTGATGGTGGCGCGCGCGCCGTCGACGGAGATCTCGACCGGCTGCGCGGGCAGCGCCTTGGTGATGTCGGCGAGGAGGCGCCCGGACACGAGCAGGCGGCCGCCGTCGGCGATCGTCGCGGGGACCCCGACCGTGGCGGAGACCTCGTAGTCGAAGCCGGAGACCGTCAGCGCGTCGGTTTCGCCGTCCGAACCGGCGTCGAGGAGGACACCGCCCAGCACCGGCACCGGAGGCCGGGAGGGGAGGCTTCTGGCCACCCACGCGACGGCGTCGGCGAGCCCGTCACGCTCGACGCGGATCTTCATGCGCGCATCCTTTCGACGATCGAGCCCCGTGCGGGCTCGGGCCAGGCCTCGTTCTCGCGGGGCAGTGACCGGCTGCCCTCTCCGGCCGGTCCGCCCTCCGCGTTGAGCGGCCGGAGCGCGGACCAGGTGCAGGCGTCCACGTTAGGCCGTCGCGGGCGCCGCCGTCACCTCGGCCTCCCCTTGAGTTTGTCGACATGACGACTCGATCTCGCGGCTGTCCCCAACTTCGGTCTTCGCCTGTTTTTGTTTTGTTCTCTCTCTTAGAAGATCTAAGAGCAGTAGCAGTAATAGGCGTTGTGGATTGTGTGGATTGAGCTCGTTTGCCCAGGTCGGACGGCTCGCGGGCGTGTGGAGAACCATGGTGGCAGACCTGTGGGCAGATCGGCGCGTCCGTGGATGGTTTCGGGCGGCGGACGATTCGTCCACAGCCGGGCCGAGTTGTCCCCACGGTTGTCCCCAGGTGTGGGGCGCTTTGTACCCAGGGTCTGGGGGTGCCGGACGGGGTCCGAAACCCCCTTCCGAGTGATCGGCTCCTCCTGTGCACATCATGTGGGCAACCTGTGGAATCAGCGTGGACAAGGGTGTGGATGCGCTGTGGATCGGCTGTGGGCGGGGTGTGGACGAAATCCGGGTCGTCGCTGGTGGGAGATCCGTTGGCACTGTGGGCAATCTGCCCACACCATGGGGAAACTTCCTTGTGTACAAACAATTTTCGCGAGTTTGGCGAAGCGCGCGTACACGCCTTCGCTGCTTCGCGGGCGTACGCGTCCTTCGGACACTCCAAAGCTGACGGTGTCCAATCACGACGGTGTCCAAAGACGACAAAGGGGCGTCCACTTTGCGTGGACGCCCCGAAGTCGTTGGGAGGTAAGGGATGTGCTACTGGCGGGCGCGCTGCTTGATGCGTGACGTCAGCTCCTGCACCTGGTCGTAGATCCGCCGGCGCTCGGCCATCTCCTTGCGGATCTTCTTGTCCGCGTGCATGACGGTCGTGTGGTCGCGGCCGCCGAACGTCTGCCCGATCTTCGGCAGCGACATGTCGGTGAGCTCGCGGCAGAGGTACATGGCGATCTGGCGGGCCGTGGCGAGCGCCTTCGTCTTGCCGGGGCCGCACAAGTCGTCGAGCGTGACGTCGAAGAACTCGGACGTGACGCCCATGATGGTCGGCGCGGTGATCTCCGGTGCGTGCGAGTCGGGGATCAGGTCGCGCAGCACGATCTCGGCGAGTGCGCTGTCGACCGGCTGCTGGTTCAGCGACGCGAACGCGGTGACGCGGATTAGTGCGCCTTCGAGTTCCCGGATGTTCGCTTCGACGCGCGAAGCGATGAACTCCAGGACTTCGCCCGGCACCGCCAGCCTGTCCTGCGCCGCCTTCTTGCGGAGGATCGCGATGCGCGTCTCGAGCTCGGGCGGCTGGATGTCGGTGATGAGGCCCCACTCGAACCGCGTCCGCAGCCGGTCCTCCAGCGTTTCGAGGCGCTTCGGCGGGCGGTCGGAGCTGACGACGATCTGCTTGTTCGCGTTGTGGAGGGTGTTGAAGGTGTGGAAGAACTCTTCCTGCGTCCCTTCCTTGCCCTCCAGGAACTGGATGTCGTCGACGAGCAGGATGTCGATGTCGCGGTAGCGCCGCTGGAAGGCGACCTTGCGGTCGTCGCGCAGCGAGTTGATGAAGTCGTTGGTGAACTCTTCGGTCGAGACGTACCGGACGCGCATGCCCGGGAAGAGCCGTTGCGCGTAGTGGCCGACCGCGTGCAGCAGGTGCGTCTTGCCGAGCCCGGACTCGCCCCAGATGAAGAGGGGGTTGTACGCGCGGGCGGGCGCTTCGGCGACGGCGACCGCGGCCGCGTGCGCGAAGCGGTTGGACGCGCCGATGACGAACGTGTCGAAGGTGTACTTCTCGTTCAGCTTGGTCTTGGACGTCTGCGGCTGCGCCGGCGCGGTGTACGGCTGGCCGGCGATCGGCTGGCCGGAGAACGTCGGCCAGATCTCGTGGACCGCGGCGAGCGCTTCGCCCTCTTCGTCGACTTCTTCGTCGGTGTCGTCGCCGTCGTCCGGCTTCGGTGCGACGGACTGGTGCGCCGGCATCGACATCGGCGGCCGCGGCATCGGTGGCCGCTGCTGCGCGGGTTCGGCGGGCCGAGGCGGCGGCATCATCGGCGCGCCGTTGGCCGGCATCGGGGGGGCCGGTTCGGGACTCGTGCCGTTTTCCACTCGGCCGGGTGACGGCGCGTAGTGGGGCGCGGGCGCCGGAGCGACGGCCTCGGCGCTGTCGACCTTCACCGCGAGCGAGATGGCGCGGCCGAGCCGCCGGGAAAGGGCGTCGGTGATCGCGCCGCGCAGCCCGCGTTCGATCGCTTCCTTCGCGAAGTCGCTGGGCGCCGCCAGGAGCGCCGTGCCGTCGAGCAGGCCGATCGGGCGGGTCACGCGCATCCAGGCGCGCTGCTGGGGGGACAGGGTCCCGTCGGACAGTTCGCGTACCACCTGTTCCCAGATGACACCCAGATTGTGCTGGTGATCCGACACCTGTCTGGCTCCCCTCCCCTCGTCGGCGTGGACGGCCGAGCCGGCCCCGGAACTCCCCGGTCACTCCACCCGGCGATCACAGGAGACCTGTCCGCGCACCGGCACAGCGAATATCCACATAGTTGTCCACAGCTGTGCACTAATGTACGGCGACCCGCGGCGCCACCACCTGCGGGCTCGTCGTACGCCGGTGGGCACTCCACCACCCGGATACTCGTACACCTCGACCGGTGACCCGAGAGAGGCACGCTAACAAGCCCCGCTCGCGGCCACAAGGCATCCTGGGCGGCCAGCATTTCACGGTGTACGGCCGGTGGCCACTCGGTGCCACGGCGTCGAACTCCGCGAGGGCACCGGCCGGTCGCGTACCGTGGCCGAGGGGGTGCTTACCGGGCGCCCGACGGGGGTGCGTACCCTCGTAAGGTCTCCCGTATGCGACGGGTGCGTTTCGCGTGCCCACGTTGTCGTCGCTCGTCGTGACGAGGCCACACGTTGGTAGGAGACACCAGAGACTGCCGTGCGCCCGCACGACACGCCAGGCGGAAGAAGTAATTCTGCCTCGGGCGGGTGGGAACACGGACAACGCGAGACACAGGAGAAGCAGTGAGCAAGGGTAAGCGCACCTTCCAGCCGAACAACCGCCGCCGCGCGAAGACCCACGGGTTCCGCCTGCGCATGCGGACCCGCGCCGGCCGGGCCATCCTGGCGGCCCGCCGTCGCAAGGGCCGCGGCGCGCTGTCCGCCTGATCGCCGGCCGAGGCGCGCCGTGCTGCCGGCTGCCGCACGCCTGCGGCGGAGTGAGGATTTCCGCGTGGTTCTCCGTCGCGGGTCCCGGGCAGGCAGGCGCCGCCTCGTCGTCCACGCGCTGACCACGGACCCGTCCGCGGCCACCGACGCACTGTCGGCGGCCAGGGCGGGTTTTGTGGTGAGCAAGGCCGTCGGCAATTCGGTGGTCCGCCACCGCGTCAGCCGCCGGTTGCGTCATCTCGTTTCGGCCAGGCTCGGAACACTGCCCGCCGGCACTGCGTTGGTCGTACGGGCATTGCCGCCGTCGTCGACCGCTTCCAGCGCCGAGCTCGGGTCCGATCTCGACGCCGCGTTGCGCCGGCTGGGGCTTCTGTCGTCGCGCCGTCCGGCCGGGGATGTCCCCCGCCCGACGCGTCCCGCGGACGCGACCCCCGACCACGGATCAGCGGTGTGACCGGCATGCGAGCCACCCCCGAGCACGACCCAGCGCACGACCACCTCGATGAGGGCACCGCCGAGCCTCCGCGGCCCGGCCCGGTCGCCTGGGTCCTGTTGCTCCCCATCAAGCTCTACCGCAAGGCGATTTCGCCTTTCCTCCCACCGGCTTGCCGGTTCTACCCGAGCTGCAGCGCGTACGCAGTCGAAGCCCTCACCCGGCACGGTGCCGGACGCGGCTCCTACCTCGCGGTGCGCCGGCTGCTGCGCTGCGGCCCGTGGACACCCCCCGGCCGTGACCCCGTGCCCGAGACGTTCTCGTGGCGACACCGCAGACCTGAAACACCGATCGAGGAGTAGCAGCAGTGCTCGATTTCATCTACTACCCCGTGTCCTTCATCCTCTGGTGTTGGCACAAGGTCTTCGGGTTCGTCTTCGGGGAAGCGACGGCTGTCTCCTGGATCCTCGGCATCATCTTCCTGACGTTCACCGTGCGCGGCATCATGTTCAAGCCGTTCGTGAACCAGGTCCGGTCGATGAAGAAGATGCAGGACTTCGCGCCGGAGATGAAGAAGATCCAGAAGAAGTACGCGAACGACCGGCAGCGCCAAGCCGCGGAGATGCAGAAGCTCCAGAAGGAGCACGGCGTCAACCCGCTGGGCAGCTGCCTGCCGATGCTGCTTCAGATCCCGGTCTTCATCGGCCTGAACCACGTCCTGCGCGCGTTCACGATGCCGCCGCCGGGCGGTGGCCCCAAGACCGAGAACTACTTCTTCACCCAGGCTGACGTCCACTCGTATGTCAGCGCGAAGCTCTTCGGCGTCAACCTCGGCGAGGCCGTCTACAACGGCGTCGGTGTCGTCAGCGGCGGGGCCGCGAACGTCGGCTTCCAGTGGAGCGTCCTCCCGGTCGCGCTGCCGCTGATGATCGTCGCGTCGATCGCCACGCACCTCACCGCGCGGCACTCGGTGGCCCGGCAGAACGCCGCGTCGGCCACCCCGCAGACCGCGATCATGAACAAGCTGACGATGTACATCTTCCCGCTCGGTGTCCTCGTCTTCGGTGCGCTGTTCCCGCTCGGCCTCCTCTTCTACTGGCTGGCGAACAACGGCTGGACCCTGATGCAGCAGCGCCTCGTCTACACGAAGATCGACAAGGAAGAGGCGGCCCGCAAGGCGGAGGCCGCGGAGAAGCGCGCGACGCTCGGGCCGAAGCCGGGTCAGAAGCCGACCGCGCCGAAGGTCGGTCAGAAGCCGGTCCAGCAGAAGAAGAACCAGCCGGCCCAGGCGGGCTCGGCGAAGAAGGTCACCAAGGCCGGCTCGGCCCACGGCTTCGCCCAGACCACGCCGGCGGAGGCCGCTGCCGCCGCCGCTGCCGCCAAGGCGGACGGCGCGACCGTGGCGGACCCGGCCCCGGCTCCGGCCGACGCGGGCGGCCAGAACGGCTCGAAGGAAAACGGCACCGGCGTGCCGGGCCTTCTCAAAGACTCGACCAGGAAGTCGGGCCGGAAGCGCCGCTGAGGCGCGACCGGTTCGGAGAGGAGACGAATGATGTCGGAGACGATCGACACGATCGACGCCGATCAGGACGACGTGACCCCGGCCGACGGAGAAGCGGGCGAGCAGAAGGCTGGAGGTGGCGACGACATCCTGGTGCAGGAGGGCGACATCGCCGGCGACTACCTCGAGCGCCTGCTGGACCTGCTCGACTACGACGGTGACATCGACCTCGACGTGGAGGCCGGCCGCGCGATCGTGAGCATCGACGGCGGCGAGGACCTCGAGAAGCTCGTCGGCCCGCGCGGCACGGTGCTCGAGGCGCTCCAGGAGCTGACCCGCCTGGCGGTCCAGCAGGAGACGGGCTCCCGCAGCCGCCTGATGCTGGACATCGCGGGCTGGCGCGCGGACCGCCGCGAGGAGCTGCGCGAGCTCGGCCGCTCGACGGCGGAGTCGGTCCTCAAGAGCGGCGAGCGGGTGCGGCTGCAGCCGATGAGCCCGTTCGAGCGCAAGGTGGTCCACGACGCGGTGGCGACGGTCTCGGGCGTCACGAGCGAGAGCGAGGGCGAGGACCCGAAGCGCCGCGTAGTGATCTTCCCGGAGTCCTGAGACTTCTGTTCTGCGAAGCGGCCCCATCCGACTGGTTCGGGTGGGGCCGCTTTCTTGTGTGCTAGCTGTGGCTGATGCGTCCCGCAGCCGGAGAGGTCCTGCACTTCTCGGAGGACCCGACGATCACCTGCTTCGCCCCCCACGTGGCGGCGACAGCTCGACAGCCGGAGGCGTACGTCTGGGCGGTCGACGCGGCACGGGCGCCGGACTACTGGTTCCCGCGGCAGTGCCCGCGCGCGATGGCTTGGGTGGCGCCGGAGACATCGGAGCGGGATCGCGCGCTCCTCAGTCCGGGTGGCTCCCGCGTCCACGTGATCGAGTACGGCTGGCTCGAGGCGATGCGGACGGTCCGGTTGTTCGCGTACCGCTTCGCGGCTGCGCCGTTCCGGCCGTTCGGCGAGCACCGGCATGCGATGGTGGCGGTGACTCCGGTGGAGCCACTCGGCCCACCGGAAGCTGTCGGCGATCTGCTCGCGCTCCACGCGTCGGCGGCGATCGAGTTGCGTCTGCTCCCCAACCTGTGGGCGTTCGTGGACGCGGCCGCGTCGAGCTCGCTGGGCTTCAGTGGCATCCGGTTGGGCAGCGCGCTGCCTCGGCCGACCGAATTACCCGCGTGATGTTTCACGTGGAACGGTCCACGGCGGCGGCCGGCTGAGTGGAGTTGTCCACATCTGCGGACTGTCGGCTCGTTTTCTCCGGTTCATCGGGGACAATCGAACGAGCGCGGTTTCACGTGAAACCGGCGGACGAGGAGTAGACGGAGTGAGCTTGGAGGAGGCCGCGGAGACGGTGCGGGCCGCGGCGGGACGAGTGTTCGGTGAACGCGTCGACCAAGCGGCCGGGTACGTCGAACTCCTGGAGCGGCACGGGATCGAGCGCGGGCTGATCGGTCCGCGGGAAGTCGAGCGGCTGTGGGAGCGGCACGTGCTCAACTCGGCGGTGATCGGCGAGCAGATGCCGCCAGGCGCTCGTGTCGTCGACGTCGGGTCGGGAGCGGGCCTTCCGGGTGTACCGCTGGCCATCGCGCGACCGGACCTCGATATCGTCTTGCTCGAACCGATGGCCCGCCGGGTGGACTGGCTGGCCGAGGTAGCCGAGAAGCTGGAACTCCCGATTGCCATCATCCGTGGACGCGCGGAGGAGCCGCCTGTGCGTGAGCAGCTCGGTGGCGCCGACATCGTCACCGCTCGCGCGGTCGCCCCGCTCGCTCGTCTTGCGGACTGGTGCCTGCCGCTGGTCCGTCCCGATGGCTTCCTGGTTGCCCTCAAGGGCGCCAGCGCGGCGGACGAGATCGAGCGGGACGGTGCCGCCATCCGCAAGGCCGGCGGGGCCGATCCACTCATCGTCGAGTGCGGTGCCGCGGTCCTCGAGATCCCCAGCACGGTTGTGAAGATCCGTCGCCTCCCGACAGCAAGCAAGCCGAAGGCGCGGAGCAGGAAGCGTTAACGGGCCGCGATGTTCCACGTGAAACGAAGCGACTCGACCACCGACCAGACGTCTAGATGGAGGAGGTGTCGAGACCGGTGAATCCCCCGCCGTCCGACTCCACGGAGACCAGCCACGACGTGGGCTGGACGCCGATCGCCGAAGAAGCCGCCCGCGCCGCGCGTCTGCTGCACCCCAAGGAGGGGTCGCTCCCCCGCCCCGGTCGCCGTCGTGTGATGACCGTGGCCAATCAGAAGGGTGGTGTCGGCAAGACCACCAGCACGGTCAACCTCGCCGCCGCGCTCGCGGTCCACGGGCTCAAGACACTCGTCGTCGACCTCGACCCGCAGGGCAACGCGAGCACCGCGCTCGACGTCGACCACCGGTCCGGGACACCTTCCATCTACGAGGTGCTCATCGGCGAGGTGACGCTCGCGGAGGCGGCCCAGCCGACCGAGCAGTCCCCCAACCTCTTCTGCGTCCCCGCGACGATCGACCTCGCCGGCGCCGAGATCGAACTCGTCTCGATGGCGTCCCGCGAGTCCCGGCTCAAGGAGGCCATCTCCTCGGAGATCCTCGACGAGATCGGCGTCGACTACGTCCTCATCGACTGCCCGCCGTCGCTGGGCCTGCTGACGGTCAACGCGATGGTCGCCGCGCAGGAGGTGCTCATCCCGATCCAGTGCGAGTACTACGCGCTGGAAGGTCTCGGGCAGCTGCTGAGCAACATCGAGCTCGTGCAGCAGCACCTCAACCGCGAGCTCCGCGTCTCGACGATCCTCCTCACCATGTACGACGGCCGGACCAAGCTGGCCGACCAGGTGACGAACGAGGTGCGGAACCACTTCGGCGACACTGTGCTGAAGACCGTCATCCCCCGCAGCGTGAAGGTGTCCGAGGCACCCGGGTACGGCCAGACCGTGCTCGCTTACGATCCCGGTTCGCGCGGAGCGATGAGCTACGTCGACGCGGCGAAGGAGATCGCCGAGCGCGGCGCACTGATGGAGAAGGGTAGTTCGACATGACCGAGCGTCGAGGAGGGCTGGGGCGCGGCCTCGCCGCCCTGATCCCGACCGGACCCACCGGCGGTGGTCCCCTGCCCGCACCCGGCGACACGACGGCGGCGGACAAGAAGGCGGCCGAGGACAAGGGCTGGTTCGCGGCGAACGGTCAAGCGCAGCAGCACGCCGGCGAGGTCGCCGGCGCGGTCTACCGCGAGATCCCCGTCAGCTCGATCAAGCCGAACCCGAAGCAGCCGCGCCAGGTCTTCGACGAAGAGGCGCTCGCCGAACTCGAGCACTCGATCCGCGCGTTCGGGCTCATGCAGCCCATCGTCGTCCGCGAGCTCGGGAACGACGAGTACGAGCTCGTCATGGGCGAGCGGCGGCTGCGTGCTTCGCAGCAGGCCGAGCTCGAGGCGATCCCGGCGATCGTCCGGCAGACCGCCGACGAGTCGATGCTGCGCGACGCGCTCCTGGAGAACATCCACCGCGTCCAGCTGAACCCGCTCGAAGAGGCGGCCGCGTACCAGCAGCTGCTCGACGAGTTCGCGGTCACCCACGAGGAACTCGCGAGCCGGATCGGCCGCAGCCGGCCGGTCATCACCAACACGATCCGGCTCCTCAAGCTCCCCCTGCCGGTGCAGCGCCGGGTGGCCGCGGGCGTTCTGTCCGCGGGCCACGCGCGGGCGCTGCTGTCGCTGGAGGACGCCGAAAGCCAGGAGGAGCTCGCCGCGCGGATCGTCGCGGAGGGCATGTCGGTGCGGGCGACCGAGGAAGCCGTCACGCTCAAGAAGAGCGAGAAGCCGGCCAAGCCGAAGCCCGCGCCGCGCAAGCCGATCCAGGCGCCGGGGTTGCAGGAACTCGCGAACCGGCTTTCGGACCGCTTCGACACCCGCGTGAAGGTCGACCTCGGCCGTCGCAAGGGCCGGATCACGCTCGAGTTCGGGTCGGTGGACGACCTCGAGCGCATCGTCGCGATCATCGACGCGAATGGGGCGAATCAGACACCGAAAACCGATTAGGGATCACCCCGGGGTGTTTCGTCACGGTGATGATTGCTCGACGCAGTCGCGGTAACCACACCCGGTGATGATCAACCGCGACACGAAAAAGGCCACCGCGGAGACTCCGCAGTGGCCTTTCGCGTGTCTGGAGTCAGCGGGAAATCGCGCGCCCGATGAGTTCGCCGAACACTGCGCCGAGCGACTTGCCCGCCGCCTCGATCGCCATCGGCACCGTCGACGTCTCGGTGAGACCCGGCGACGGGTTCACTTCGAGGAAGTGGACCGTGCCGTCGGCCATCACGACCGCGTCGGTGCGGGAGATGTCCCGAAGCCCGAGTACGCGGTGCGCCGCGACGGCCAGCTCGGCCACCGCCTTGGCCGCGGCGTCGTCGAGCCGGGCCGGGGTGAAGAAGTCGGTCAGGCCGGCCGTGTAGCGGGCCGTGTAGTCGTACACGCCGCTCTCCGGAACGATCTCGACCGCGGGGAGGGCCTCGGGCCCGTCCTCGCCCTCGATGACCGTCACGGCCACCTCGACGCCGTCCACGAACCGCTCGGCGAGCACGGTGTCTCCGTAGGCGAAGCAGCCGACCATCGCCGCCGGCAGTTCCGCCGCTTCGCGCACCACCTGGGTGCCGAGCGCCGAGCCACCCTGGTCCGGCTTGAGGATCAGCGGCAGGCCGAGCGTCTCGACCATCGCGTCGAGCACCGCCTGGGCGCCGAGCTCGCGGAACGTGCTGTGCGGCAGCACCACCCAGCCCGGCGTCACGAACCCGGCGTTCTGCACCAACGCCTTCGCGGTCGGCTTGTCCCACGCGCGGCGGCAGCCCTGGGAGCCGGTGCCGACGAACGGCACGCCCAGCATCTCCAGCACCGTCTGCACCGAGCCGTTCTCGCCCTCGCCGCCGTGCAGCGCGACGACGACCGCGTCCGGGCGCTGCGTGCGCAGCCGCTCCAGCAGTCCCGCGTCGGTGTCCCACTCCTCGATGCCGAAGCTCTCGGACTTCAACGCCGCTGACAGCCGTCGCCCGGACCTCAGCGAGACGTCGCGCTCGTGCGAAAGCCCGCCGGCGAGCACGGCAACGGTACGGTCGACCACCGTGGAAACTCCTTAGCTGGAAAGCTGTGTCATCCGGGCCTTCGGCCCGGGCCGGGGGCTCCGCCACCCGGAACCCCCGAAAGCCATCTAGACCGTGTCCGGGGACGGGTTCTGCGGCCCCTGGATCCGGCGCGCGCTCACGTTACCGAAGGTGCGGGCGAGGTCCATTTCGGACTCCAGGACGGCCGCCAGCCGCCGCACGCCCTCGCGGATGCGCTCCGGCGTCGGGTAGCAGTACGACAGCCGCATCTGGCGGCTGCCGAACCCGTCGGCGTAGAACCCGGTTCCGGACGCGTACGCCACCCGGGCGGTCACCGCGCGCGGCAGCATCGCCTTCGTGTCGACACCTTCCGGCACCGTCACCCAGACGTAGAAGCCGCCGTCCGGCTTGGTCCACGAGCAGCCCGGGGGCAGGTACTGGTCGAGCGCGGACAGGATCGCGTCGCGCCGGTCGCGATAGTTCTCGCGGAACTTCTTGATCTGGCCCTTCCAGTCGTGCGTGGCCAGGTAGCGCGAGACGATCATCTGGTTGAACGTCGGCGGGCACAGCGTCGCCGACTCCGCGGCGAGCACGAGCTTCTCGCGCACCGCGTGCGGCGCCAGCACCCAGCCGACGCGCAGACCGGAGGCGAACGTCTTCGAGAACGAGCCGAGGTACACGACGTTGTCGGGATCGGTGGACCGCAGCGCCGGGTACGTCTGCCCGTCGAAGCCGAGCAACCCGTACGGGTTGTCTTCGACGACCAGGACGCCGTGCGTGCGGCAGATCTCCAGGATCTCCGCGCGGCGCTCGACGGCCAGCGTGACGCCGGCGGGGTTGTGGAAGTTCGGAATGGTGTAGAGGAACTTGACCCGGCGGCCGGCCTTCTCCGTCCGGTCGAGCGCCTCGCGCAGCAGCTCCGGCACCAGGCCGTGCTCGTCCATCGCCACGTGCACGACCTGCGCCTGGTAGGCGGCGAACGAGCCCAGCGCGCCGACGTACGAGGGGCCTTCGGCGATCACGACGTCACCCGGGTCGCAGAACAGCCGCGTGACCATGTCCAGGCCCATCTGCGAGCCGACGGTCACCACGACGTCGTCCGGGTGCGCCTTGATGCCCTCCAGGGCCATGATTTCGCAGATCTGCTCGCGCAGCGCCGGGACGCCGTGCGCCGAGCCGTACTGCAGCGCCACCAGGCCGTCTTCGGCGATGATCTCGGCCACCTGCGCCGACAGCGTGTCGAGCGGGAGCGCCGCCAGGTTCGGCATGCCGCCGGCCAGCGAAACCACCTCGGGCCGGCTGGCCACCGCGAACAGTGCCCGGATCTCCGAGGCGGTCATCCCCGCGGTGCGCGCGGCGTACCGCTCGAGGTGCGGGTCGAGGTTCTGGCGGCCACTGGGGTTTTGCCGGCCACTGTGCGGCTTGCTGGGGCGGTTCTCGGTCATCGACGTTCACCCGGGGCTAGGCGGACACGGTCACTCCCGCGGGAGCTGGTAGATCCCATCGAGTGTAACCGGGCACCCATCAGGACCCCCTGGCCTTCCGGTGCTCGTCACATCGGCCTATCCTCGACCATGGCTCTCGTGTTCGTGCCGTGGATCTTGCGCGGCTTGACGAACGGGCAGCCGGTCGGGAGCGCAGGTCAGGGAGGTCGCGGGTGTCGCGTCGCGTCGTGGGCGTCACACTGGACAACCTGGAGCACCTGCCGAAGAGCTGTCGCCGGTGCGTGTACTGGGAGCTCGCCCCCCACCTCAAGCACCAGGCCGAGGAGTTCGGCGCGACCGAGGTCGAGAAGGAAGCCTGGGTCTCGAGCGTGCTGCTCGAGTGGGGTTCCTGCGGCCGCATCGTCTACAGCGACACGCTGCCGGTCGGGTTCGTGCTGTACGCCCCGCCGAACGCCGTCCCGCGGGCGCTGGCCTTCCCGACGTCCCCGCCGAGTGCCGACGCCGTTTTGCTGACCGCGTTCCAGGTGCTCCCGGAGTTCCGCGGCGGTGGTCTCGGCCGGATGCTCGTCCAGGCGGTCGCCAAGGACCTGACCAAGCGCGGCGTTCGCGCCATCGAGGCGTTCGGTGACGCTCGTCCCGACGAAGCAGACCCCGACGGCGGCCACAGCTGCGTGCTGCCGGCGGCCTTCCTGCAGAGCGTGGGCTTCAAGACGGTCCGCCCGCACCAGAAGTGGCCGCGCCTGCGCCTCGAGCTGCGTTCGGCGATCACCTGGAAGGAAGACGTCGAGGCGGCCCTGGAGCGGCTGCTCGGCCAGGTGACGATCACCACCGCCGAGCCGAGCCTCGGCCGCGCCTGATCGCTCATCCGCAAACGTTTGCGCCTGCGCTTCGGCACGCCTGGAACACGGCTGTCCACGGCTGTGGAAGAAGTGCCGAGTTATCCACAGAGCGCTGATAGGAGCGGTGGACAACCTGTGGAGAACTGCCCCGAAACCTGGGGACGCGCGGGTCGCGTTCCCAGGGGTGGTGGAGCAAGTGAAGGAAAGCCGCTAGGGGTTGTGGTCGGCCCTACTCGGCTTTCGCGAGCTCGTGCGCCAGGACGTCGGCGAACGTGAAGGTGCCCGTCGGCTGGTCGCCCTCGCCGAGCAGGTACAGGCGCTTGACGGCGATCAGGATGCCCTCCGCGACGATGTCGCGGAACGCCGGGTCGCCGAGCTTGCGGGCGTCGTCCGGGTTCGTCAGGTAGCCGATCTCGACCCGGACCGCCGGGCAGCGGGTGCGGGTGAAGATGTCCCACGACTTGTAGTGCGTGCGGCAGTCGAGCATGCCCGTGCGGGCCGCGACCTCGCGCTGGATGAAGCCGGCCAGCAGCTCGCCCACCGTCGAGGTCGTGCCGTTGCCGTTGCCGAAGTGGAAGCTCGCGACGCCCTGCGCGCGCGGCGAGGGGTTCTTGTCGCTGTGCAGCGAGAGGAACAGGTCGGCGCCCGCGTCGTTGGCGAACTTGGCGCGCTCCAGCTCGGTGGGGCTCTGGTTCGGGCCGCGGGAGATCAGCGCCTCCATGCCGGCGGCCTTCATCCGGCCTTCGAGCCGGCGGGCGAGGTCCCACGCGATGTCGGCCTCGCGCAGGCCGCCGGCGACCACGCCGAGGTCGTCGCCGCCGTGGCCCGGGTCGATCACGATGCGCTTGCCGCGCAGCCGCGGCCCGGCCTGGCGCACCTGCTCCTGCTCGCGCAGGAACACGGGGCGCCCGCCCCGGGCCCGCGGCGAGGACAGGCGGTGCAGCTCGCGGATGGTCGCCGGGCCGCACATGCCGTCCGGCGTCAGGCGCATGTCGCGCTGGAACGTCTTGAGCGCGCGCTCGGTCTGGGGACCGAAGTAGCCGTCGGGGCGGCCGGCGTCGAAGCCGAGTTCGGTGAGCCGCTCTTGCAGGGTGAAGACGTCGTCGCCGTGGACGGGCGAGGCGATCATGTACGACAGCGGGCGGCTGCCCAGGTGGTAGCTGGCGCCCTTGAGCGCCTGGAAGGTCGCCGGACCCACGATGCCGTCGGTCATCAGCCCACGACGCTGCTGGAAGGCACGGACGGCGTGCTCCACGGCGACGTCGAACGTGTCGTAGTCGTCGGTACCGGTGACCGGCGGGAGCAGGTCCATCCCGGCCAGGATGGACCTGATCTCGGCGACGTCCGGACCGGCGTCACCGCGGCGGAGTACCCGCATGCACTCCTCGCTCTTCCTCAGGCACCGGATTCGGGGGCTCGGTGCGTGGCAGGATTTCGGAAAACCTTCGCTGGGACGAGCCCAGGTCCTCTATTGTGCCTTGCCAACTCTGGGTGACAGCGTAGGCCCGGTAGGTGAGTCAAGAACCCGTTCGTGGAGTACCCACGGGGGCCGATGTCACGCTCGATTAAGCAACATCGTTGAGATTAGCCCGAATGACCAACGAACCCGGGGCCCGCAGGAGGATTCCCGCAGGCCCCGGGTTCGCCGGGCTGGTTCGGTTCAGAGGACGTCGGCGAGGTCCGACAGCAGCGCGGCCTTCGGCTTGGCGCCCACGATCTGCTTCACCGGCTTGCCGCCCTGGAACAGGATCAGCGTCGGGATGGACATCACCTGGTAGTCACGCGGCGTGTTCGGGTTCTCGTCGATGTCGATCTTGGCGATGGTCAGCTTCTCGCCGTTCTCGGCCGCGATTTCCTCGAGCACCGGGGCGACCATCTTGCACGGGCCGCACCAGGTGGCCCAGAAGTCGACGAGGACCGGCTTCTCGCTGGTCAGGACCTCGTCGACGAACGTCGCGTCGGTCACCTTGACGGTGTTGGCCATGGTTTCTCCTTCAGGGGTGGTTGAGCGCCGGAAAGTCAGTTGGTGCCGGGGCCGTAGCCGCCGCCGACGAGCTCGGCCGCCTCGTGCGCGTCCGAGTCGCCGTGCTCCGCGAGCCATCGTTCCGCGTCGATCGCGGCGCTGCACCCGGAGCCCGCGGCGGTGATCGCCTGCCGGTAGGTGCGGTCCACCAGGTCACCGGCCGCGAAGACGCCGTCCAGGTTCGTGAACGAGGTACGCCCCTGGGTGAGCACGTAACCGTCCTCGTCCAGCTCGACCTGCCCCTTCACGAGCTGGCTGCGGGGGTCGTGCCCGATCGCGACGAAGAAGCCCGACACGTCGAGCGTCGACTCGGAGCCGTCCTTGGTGTCCTTCAGCTGCAGGCCCTCGACCTTGCCGTCGCCGAGGACACCGGTGATCTGTGAGTTCAGCTGCCACTTGATCTTCTCGTTCGCGCGGGCGCGCTCGAGCATGATCTTGGACGCGCGGAACTCGTCCCGGCGGTGGACGATCGTGACGGACTTCGCGAACTTCGTCAGGAAGGTCGCCTCTTCCATCGCCGAGTCGCCGCCGCCGGCGACCACGATGTCGTGGTCGCGGAAGAAGAAGCCGTCACAGGTGGCACAGGCCGACACACCGCGGCCGAGCAGCTCCTGCTCGCCCGGCACGTTCAGGTACCGCGCCGCGGCACCCATGGCGAGGATGACGGCGCGGGCGGCGTACCGCTTGCCGTTCGCGTGGACGTACTTGACGTCCCCGGTCAGCTCCAGCGACTCGACGTCCTCCGCGCGCAGCTCGGCGCCGAAGCGCTCGGCCTGCTTGCGCATCTCCTCCATCAGGTCCGGACCCATGATGCCGTCGCGGAACCCGGGGAAGTTCTCGACCTCGGTCGTCGTCATCAGCGCGCCGCCGAACTGCGTGCCCTCGAACACCAGCGGTTCCAGCTGGGCTCGTGCCGCGTAAACGGCAGCGGTGTATCCGGCAGGACCCGACCCGACAATGATCAGGTTCCTGATTTCCTCGGCAGCCACCCGTGACCTCCGCTCGTAGTGACCCGTGTATCAGGCTCAACACGATCGTAAGTGGCCATGTTCCCAGCCGTGACAGCCGCTACTTCTCCCCAACGACCTTGTCGAACAGCACGGCCGGATTTCCCGGCCCGCAGTCCGCGCCGAAGGCCACCAGGCGGAACTGGGCGAGCTTGCCGGTGGTCAGGATGATCATCACCCCGGCCTTGCCGCCGACGTTCACCGGGCGGATGCCCTCCGGCCGCACCTTCGGGTCGAGCCCGGCGGCCGCGATGCAGGCGTCGAGGCGGTCCTCGTTCTGCAGCGGGCCGAAGTCGCGGACGCCGATCGCCTTGCCGACCAGGGCCTGCGCGCCGGCGCCGTCGCTGCCGACCGACGGGCCGGTCGGGGCCGGCGCCGCGACGTTGGGCGTGCCCGTCTGCTGCGAAGAGTCCGGGATCGCGATGGTCACGGCGACGACCGCCGCCGCGGCCGCGGTCAGGACGCCGGCGGCCCAGCCGAGCCGCTTGTTCCGGCGGCGCCGGGCCGCCGCGAGGTCCACCACCGGGGCGTTCCCGGGGCCGGCCGGCCCCGGTGCCTGCGTGACGCCTCGGGGCCCGGGCGATGTCCGGCCGGGAAAGGCGGCGGCTGCTTCGGCGGCCAGCGCCGCGTCCAGCCGGGCGGCGAACTCGGCGGGCATGCGCGGGGCCGGCGCCTCCGCCAGCGAGGCGAGGTCGGCCTGCGTGGCGTCGAGGGCGTCCAGGATCGCCCGGGCCTCCGGGTCGGCGTTGACCAGCGGCCACAGCTCGGCCGCCCGCGTGTCGTCCAGGACACCGGCGTGGAGATCGGCGAGCACGTCGACAGACCAGGGCGGACCGATGGTCCCCCCGATCCCCCGGCTTTCGTCCGTCATCGTCCCTCCCCGCTACCCGGCTGACGCCCGGCCCGTTTGCTTTCGTGAGTTGGGACGTTCGCAATCGCATCGGGGTTCCGCAGGTGCCCGAGAACCTTCGCGAGTTTCCCGCGGCCCCGCGCGCACCGGCTCTTCACCGTGCCCTCGGCGATGCCGAGCATCTTGGCCGTCTCGGCGACGGAGTATCCCTCGACGTCGACCAGCACGATCGGGGCACGCTGGTCTTCGGGCAGCTGGTCGAGCGCCTCGCGCACGAGCAGGCTGGTCTCCCGCTCGGCCATCGAGTCGCGCGGCGTGGCGGGCTCGTTGAAGCCGGTCTCCGGCAGCGGCACGGTCGGGCGCGCCTGGCGGCGGCGGATCCGGTCGAGGCAGGCGTTGACCACGATCCGGTGCAGCCACGTCGTGACCTGCGACTCCGCCCGGAAGTTCCCGGCCGCGCGGAACGCCGAGATGAACGCGTCCTGCAACGCGTCGGCGGCCTCTTCCGGGTCGCGGACCGTGCGCAGCGCGACCGCCCACATGCGGTCGCGATGTCGCTGGACGAGTTCGCTGAACGCATGAGGGTCCCCCGCGGCGTGAGCCGCTATCAGATCCGCATCCGTGGGAGCTGCAGCTGTCACCCGCGAGAGCCTACTGACCCTGTCGGGTGCGTCACCCCGCAGGCAGGAAGGACAAGTCGCCTATTGTGGTCATGAACTGCCCGTCCGCGTCGCCCAGCTGGGTGATCCAGACGATGAAGTACTCGCCCTGCGTCGGCTGGGCCAGCGCGATCGTCGTCTCGCCGTCCTTCAGGTCGCCGTTGCCGACCACCTTCGTGTCGGCCAGGTCGGGGTCCTTCCCGGTCGCCGACCGGATCTCGACCTTGGTGCCCGGGGTGCCCCCGATGACCTTCACCTGGCTGAGGTTGATCGGGTTTTCGAACGCGACGAGCAGCCCGACACCCGGCTTGATGGTGGGGAACTGCTGCTTGTACTTCTCGGTCCGCCACTCCGTCTCGGCCTTGCCGTCGATCGCGAACTTCGCCCGGCCGGTGTTGTCGCCCTTGCCCTCGGGGTTGTAGACGGCCACCGACAGCGGGGGCACCGCGGCGCCCACGGACGGCGAAGGCGGCGGAGCCGGGGCCGACGACGACGGCGGGGGCTGCGTCCCGTTCTGCTGGCTCGACGCCGGCGGCGCGGCGACGTTGATCGACGGCCCGCTCGCCTTCGAATCGCCCTGGAAGACGTTGATCAGCATCAGGCCGCCCCAGGCGAGGATGATCACGGTCGCGACCACCAGCACCGTGACGCCGAGGGCGAGCTTGCGCCGCCGGGCGACGTCCTTGACCGGCTTCTTCGTCGTCCAGATCGTGCCGTCCGGCTCGGCGGCCTCCCCGCCGACGGCCTTGATCAGCTGGGTGCGCTCCTCTTCCTCGGCCACCTGGTCGAGGACGCGCAGGATGGCCGCGCTGGTGCGGATGCCGCCGTTGCCGCCGTCCTCGATCGTGCGGACGGCCAGCGACGACAGTTCGGCCGGGACCGTCGGCACCAGCTGGCGCGGCGGGACGATCCGGTTCTGCGGCGTCATCGGGGCCGCCGGGATCGCGGGCGGGCCGCCGGGCAGCGCCCAGCGGCCGGTCAGCAGCAGGTACAGGACCGCGCCGAGCGCCTTGACGTCGTCGCGCAGGGTCGCTTCCGGCAGCGGGCCGGGGAACGCGAGCTTGAGCGCGCCGCTCGGCGTCAGCCGCAGGCGCTGGGGGTGATCGAGGCCGAGGACGAGCCCGTTCTGGTGCGCCTGCTCGACGGCTTCGGCCAGCGCCTGCACCATCCGCGCGGCCGCGGCGGGCGCCACCGGCCGCTGCGCGACGAGGTCGACCAGGTCGCTGCCCTTGGTCCACTCCGCGACGACGACCCCGAGCAGGCCTTCGCTCGAGGTGATGCCGCTGCCGAGGGCGAGCACGTCCAGCACGCGGGCGACGCCGCCGTGGCCGAACTTCGATGCATGGGTCGCGCGCTCCAGCGTCCGCCGGGCCAGCCGGGCGGCTTCGGGATCCGCCGGGTCGCCGACCAGCAAGGTCAGCGCGACGTCCCGCTTCAGCTGCCCGTCCCGCGCACGCCAAAGGTGCGCGTCGCCCCGCTCGTCCACGCCGAACTGCGCGAGGAGGCGGTAGCGGCCGTCGCCGACCACACGCCCGGGGGCCAGCGATCCGACCTGGGCCTTGCCCACGTGGTTCGCACCCCCCGCCTGTTCGCTCCGCCTCGTGTCCACCCGCACTCTCCCGCTAGCTCCCCGCTCCAAGGTTACCCAGAATACGACGCGGGAGTCGTCGCCTTCCGTACCGCAATCGTTACCCGCGCTTGATCAACCGGGTGAACCTCGAAGTGGCCGGCCTCAGCTCCTCGACCTTGAGGGCCATGAGCACGCCGAACGACACCACGATGCCCACCACGCTTTGGAGCAGCAGCTTCGCCCAGGCACCGAGGCGAGGCCCGAAGAAGTCCGGCACGAGCTTGCCGGCGACCCACGCCGCGGCCACCCCCAGAACGCTCGCCACGACCGTGAACAGAATCACGCCGATCACCCGCTTGCTGCGCAAGTTGCCCAGCGTCACCCAGAGCCAAACCTGGCCGAGGATCGCGCCCACCACGAACGTCAGCGCGTTGACCATCATCACGCCGAGCACGACGTTGTCCGGCGCCAGCAGCACCGGGCACAGGTACAGCAGCGGCACCTTGACCAGGGTCATCACGATCATGATCAGCGTCGGCGTGCGGGCGTCCTTCATCGCGTAGAACACCCGCATCTGCAGCATGACCAGCGCGTACGGCAGCAGGGCGAACGCCGAGATCGCCAGCGCGTCGCCGAGCCGCTCGGCGGTTTCGATCGTGCCCTTGCCGAAGGTGAACAGCGCGATGCCGATCGAGCCGCCGACCACGGTCATCACCGCGGAGATCGGCACGAGCATCACCGTCGAGATCCGGGACGCGTACGACAGGTCGCCGATCAGCTTCTTGTGGTCGCCGTCGGCCGCCGCGCGGCTCATCCGCGGCATGATCGCCGTCAGCAGGGAGACGCCGATGACGCCGTACGGCAGCTGGAAGAGCAGCCAGGCGTTGCTGTAGGCCGTCACACCACCGGGTGAACCGCTGGTCAGCACGCGCGTGTTGATCGTGTAGCCGACCTGGCTCACCGCGACGTACCCGAGGATCCACAGCGCGAGGCCGCCGAACTCCTTCATCTGCTTGTCGATGCCCCAGCGCCACTTGAACCGGAAGCCGGACCGCAGCAGCGGCGGGACCAGCAGCAGCGCCTGGGCGACGATGCCGCCGGTGACGCCGATGCCCAGCGTCAGCACCTTGGGGTCGGTGATCGACACCTGTTCGGTGTTGATGTCGCCCGGCATGATCCAGACGACCAGGATCGTGAAGATGACGACGAGGTTGTTGATCACCGGTGCCCACGCCGTCGGCCCGAAGATCTGCTTGGCGTTGAGCACGGCCGAGAGCAGCGCGAACACGCCGTAGAAGAAGATCTCCGGCAGCAGCAGGTAGGCGAACGCCGTGGTCAGCGCCGAACTGGCGTGGCCGGACCCGTCGACGTAGAGGCTCGTGAAGGCGGGCGCCGCGATCACCGCCACCACCGTGCCGACCAGCAGGAGCGAGAACGCCACCGTGATCAGGCGCTGGGTGTAGGCCGTGCCGCCGTCGGGTTCGTCCTGCGAGCGCACCAGCAGCGGCACCACCACGCTGGCGAGCACGCCACCCATCAGCAGCTCGAAGATGATGTTCGGCATCGTGTTGGCGACGTTGAACGAGTCGTTCGCGATGCCCTGGCCGATCGCGCCGACCAGCAGCAGCTTCCACAGGAAGCCGGTGATCCGGCTGATCAGCGAGGCGATGGCCATCCGGCCGGACGCCTTCGCCAGCGACGGCGCCTTGGCCGGGGCCTCCGGCGCGTCCTCGCCCGGCCGGGGCTTGACCAGCGGCCCCTTGAGCGCCGGCATGACCTGGGTGGCCAGCGCGTCGTACGGCCGCATGACGTCGGGGTCGGCGACCGGCCAGCGCGAGTTCATCGGGACGCCGGCGGTGCGCGGGATGAAGCGCGTCGCCTCCGGGTCGGGTGGGCGCTGGACCTGCGTGGCTTCCTCCTGCCACGGCCGGACCGGCGCCGGACGGCGCGAGCCGCGGCCGCGTGGCGGGACGGGCGTGCCCGGCGGCGGGGTGCCGGGGCCCACTGCCGGATTGCCAGGAGGCGGGGTCGAGGGCGGCGGCAGTGGCGGCGGCGGACCGGACGGCTGCGGCAGCCGCCCCTGGAGCGACGCGCTCTGCGGCGGCGCGATCGGCGGTGGCGGACCGGGCGGCCCGGCCGGGTTCGGCAGGTTCGGCGGCGGTACCGGCTGGACGCGGGTGGGCGCCGGAGCCGCGCCGCGCGGGGGCTGGCCGCCGCGCGGCGGCTGAGGCGGGCCCTGCGGCGGCGGGACGCGCCGGACGGGGCGCCCGTCCCGGCCGGGGCCGTCGTCGCCTACTGGACGTTGCTCGCGGACCGGACGGCCGTCTCGGGGAGGGCCGTCCTCGCCTGGCGGGCGTTCCCGGACCGGAGCCTCGTCGTGGACGGGCCAGCCGTCACGCGGGGGTCCGTCGTCGCGGACGGGGCGGGGCGGGGCATCGTCGCGAGCGGGGCGCTGGCCACGAGGGGGAGCGTCTTCGCGGCCGCGCCGCTGGTCGCGAACCGGGCGGCGGGCCGGTGCGTCGTCGCGGGCCGGGCGCTGGTCGCGGACCGTCCCGTCGTCGGGGGCCGGTATCGGGCGCGGGTGGCCGTTGCGGGGCGGCTGGCGGCGGCCGCGCTCCGGGGGCGGAGGCGGCGGCTGGCGGCGGACCGGCTGCGACGGTTGTGATGCCTTCGGGGGCCCGTCGCCCCGTTGCGGGGGCGGGGGGCCTTCGCGCCGAGGACGACCCGCACGCTCGGGTGGTAAGCCCGGCTCTCTCTCCAACGCGTGCCCAATCCTCGGTGCTTTGTCCCGGTGCCGCGGCCCGGTGCCGCGCACGTGCGGACCAAGGGTAATCGCGAACCGTCCGGAACACTCAAAGGCCGAGCGATCAGGCCACGACGTCGCGACCCGCGCGGGCGTCCTTCACCCGCCGGTAGATCCGCCGCGAAGCGAGCAGAAGCAGGGCCACACCTGCGGCGACGGTCGCGATGATGGTGATCGCGCCGTATTCGGTGGAGGTCAGTTCGAACCGCGCGGATGACCCGAGCGGGGTACCGGTCGGCGTGCGCAACGACACATCGACGCTGAACCGGCCGGCCCGCAGCGCCTCCACCGGGAGGAAGTAGTTCTTGCCGCCGCTGGCCGGGAAGAACCAGTCCTTGGCCTCCTCGGGACGCAGGCCGGTGTTGTTGTCGAGGGCGAACCGGGCGTTGATCCCGACCGGCAGGTCGTTGCTGACGTACACCGGCAGCGGCGAGTTGCCGGACGCCAGCGCGATGGTCTGCTTCGGCTGCGAGACGGTCACCCGCCCGCTGATCGCCGTCAGCTCGGCCTGGGCGTTCGTGGTCGCGGCGTCCGCGGGCAGTCCCCGCCACGCCGTGGAGGCACCACGCAGCTCGGCCAGCCGGATCGGCTCGACGACGTCGTCCGGCTTCACCCGTTTGGTCGGGTCGAGCTGCATCGCGGACGCCAGCCCGGTGGCCTTGACGTCGAGCCCGGCCAGCGTGGCGACGACGTCGGCGCCGACGCCGGTGGCCGGGGCCGGCCCGCCGTCGCCGACCGAGCCGGAGGTCGCCGGGACGGCGGCGAGCAACGTCGGCAGCGGAGTCGCGGTGACCAGGCCGGCGGTCAGGAAGTCGCCGACCTGCTGCAGGTAGGTGGTGAACTCCTCGGGCGCGGCGTCCCAGCGCCGCGGCGGCGCGACCAGCAGGTGGTCCGGCCGCTGCTGCCCCGCGGCCAGGCCCAGCCCGGCGCGGAAGGCGAGGGCACCGAGGCCGTTCTGGCCGCCGATGGCCCGCTCGGTGGTGGCGGGGACGGTGACCGAGCCGGGCACGGTCGGGACGCCCGTCATCGCGGCGGAGATCAGCGAGTCGGTCGGCTGCACGCGGACGGTGCTGCCCTGCACGGTGACCCCGCCACCGGCCGCGGCGGGCGCGAGCTTGCCCACGTCGGTGAGCAGAGTGCGCACGCCGGCCTCGGTCAGCGCGGTGAGCACCGAGGCGCTGGGCGTGCCGTCCGGCCAGAGCACCCCGGTCTGCGGGGTGACGTCGGTCAGCTCCTGGATGGTCGCGGCGCCGGTGGCCGCGCGGGCGACCAGGCCGGTGTCGCCGGGCCGGATCCGGGTGAGCGCGTCGAGGTCGGCGTCGGCGAACGGCAGCGCCACCACGCAGCGGCCGCCGACCAGGGTGCGGAGCTCGGACAGCCACGTCTTCGCCGCCTCGGCGCCCTTGCCGTCGACGTTGCCCGCGTCGGTGTGGACGAGGTAGCCGCGGGTCATCGCATCGACGGTGGCGAGCAGGTCCGGGTCGAGCGCGAAGCACATCGACTTCCCGAGGTTGGAGTTGTTCCGCACGGCCGCCGAGGCCGAAGTGACCAGCGCGTTCAGCCGGCCGTCGCCGCTGAGCTCGGCGGCCAGCCGGTCGTCGGCCAGCACCACCGGGCCGCCGTACGGCGCCGCGTAGACGTGCGGGACGTTGCCGGTCAGCGGCCACAGCAGGGTCATGCTCGGCGGCGTCCCGGTCCGCCCGCCCGCCTGCCGCCCCGGTCCGGCCAGCACCGGCATCAGCATGCTGACCGCGCCGAGCCGCGCGGGCCCGCCGAACTCGGGGGTGCCGTTGACGTTGACCAGCAGCGGGTAGACGCCGGGGCGGGCGAACCGGTCCGCCCGCGGCCCGGTCAGGGGCACGGTGAGGTTCAGCGGGGCGCTCTGGCCCGGCTCCAGCACGTCGGCGACCGGCGTGAATTCGGTCAGCGGGTTGTCTTTGACCACCGCGCCGGACAGCACGTCGCCGACCCCGCGTTCGGTCGTCGCCCGGTCCCCGACCTGCAGCCGCACCTGCGGCTTGGCGATGCGGCGGTCGCCGGTGTTGGTCACCGTGCCGGTGACGGTCAGCGACGTCGTCGAGCTCGTGATCACCCGTGGGCTGAGCCCGGCCAGGTCGACGCGCAGGCGCGCGCCCTCCTGCGCCTGGGCCACCGAGGCGCCGGCGAGGGCGGGGACGGCCAGGAAGAGGACGGACAGGAAGGTTGCGGCGAACCGCTTCACTCGGGGGCTCCCTCAGGGGCGTGCTCGTCTCGTCGGAGGACGTCCGGGCGCGCGAAAAGTTCCTTGAGCATCTGACTGGCCTTCCGGACGAGCTTGCGCTCGTCGGAGTAGGCGAGTTTGGTCTCCAGCTCGGCCAGCGGGACCCAGGCCACCTCGGTGACCTCGACGTCTTCGTCGGAAAGCTCACCGCCGAGCGCTTCGAGCAGGAAGTGGTGCACGGTCTTGTGGATGCGCCGCTTCTCGGCCACGAACCAGTAGTCGATGGTGCCCAGTGGCCGCATGACGCGCGCGGAGATGCCGGTTTCCTCCTTCACCTCGCGCACGGCCGTCTGTTCCACCGTCTCACCGTCCTCGATGTGGCCCTTGGGCAGCGACCACAGCAGTCTGCCGTGCCGGTCGAGCCGGCCGATCAGCACCGCCTGTTCGCGCTCCGCGTCCACCACGAGGCCACCGGCCGACGTCTCGTCGACCGTGGTCAGGCGCCTGCCGCGCTGACGCCTGCGCCGCCTGCGCGGCTTCGAGGCGCCGGGGCGGCCGGCTGATCCAGACATGCTGCGATGCTAGAGCAAACGGTTGCCCCGGTAGGCTGGCTCTCCGTGTCCGTGTCCGGCGGTGCCTGGAGCAATCGCACCTGGAACGTAGTGGGATTTTCGTGAACGACGTGGTCGAGAAGCAGGTGGTGGAGCTGATGCAGGTCTCCCCACTGGCGGAGGAACTGGCGGAGAGGTTCGCCAGGGCGGGACACCGCCTCTACCTCGTGGGCGGCAGCGTGCGCGACGCACTGCTCGGCCGCCGCTCCGGCGACCTCGACTTCACCACGGACGCGCGGCCCGACCGGGTGCTGAAGATCGTCAGCGGCTGGGGCGACGCGGTCTGGGACGTCGGGATCGCCTTCGGCACGGTCGGCGTGACGAAGAAGGGCATGCAGCTCGAGATCACCACGTTCCGCGCCGACAGCTACGACCGCGTCGGCCGCAACCCCGAGGTCACCTTCGGCGACAGCATCGAGGGCGACCTGCTGCGCCGCGACTTCACGGTCAACGCGATGGCCGTCGACCTGGCGTCCAAGACGTTCATCGACCCGCACGACGGGCTGAGCGCCCTGCGCGAGCGGGTCCTGGACACCCCGGCGACGCCGCAGGAGTCGTTCGCCGACGACCCGCTGCGGATGCTGCGAGCGGCCCGCTTCGCCGCGCAGCTGGACTTCGCCGCCGCGCCGCGGGTGGTCGACGCGATGACGTCGATGGCCGAGGAGATCGACCGGATCACCGCCGAGCGGGTGCAGGCCGAGCTGTCGAAGCTGCTGCTGGCGGCCGACCCGCGGCCGGGGCTGGAGCTGCTGGTCGACACCGGGCTGGCCGACCGGGTGCTGCCCGAGGTGGCCGGGATGCGGCTGGCGATCGACGAGCACCACCAGCACAAGGACGTCTACCAGCACTCGCTGACCGTGCTCGCCCAGGCGATCGACCTGGAGTCTTCGCACGAGCCGACCTCCGAGCCTGATCTGATCCTGCGGCTGGCCGCCCTGCTGCACGACGTCGGCAAGCCGGCGACCCGGGAGTTCCAGGAGGGCGGCGGCGTCAGCTTCCACCACCACGAGGTGGTCGGTGCGCGGATGGCCCGCAAACGTTTGCGGGCGCTGAAGTTCTCGAAGGAGATCGTCGACGACGTCTCCCAGCTCGTGTTCCTCCACCTGCGGTTCCACGGCTACGGCAAAGGTGAGTGGACGGACTCGGCGGTCCGCCGGTACGTCACCGACGCCGGGCCCCTGCTGACCCGGCTGCACAAGCTGGTCCGCGCCGACTGCACCACCCGCAACCGCCGGAAGGCGGCCGTGCTGCAGGCGACCTACGACGACCTCGAGGCCCGGATCGCCGCGCTCAAGGCCAAGGAGGACCTCGACCGCGTGCGGCCGGACCTCAACGGCGAGCAGATCATGGCGCTGCTCGGCCTCAAGCCGGGCCCGGACGTCGGGAAGGCGTGGAAGTTCCTCAAGGAGCTGCGCCTGGACCGCGGGCCGCTGGACCACGACGAGGCGGTCGCCGAGCTGAAGAAGTGGGCCGCGGAAAACGGCGTCGGGGACGCGTGAGGCGTGGCGGGCGGGGGCAGCTTCCTGGTGGCGCTGCTGAGGCGCGGTGCCCCCGCGATCGCCACCGCCACGAGTGAGCTGCCCGACGAGATCGCCGATCCGGCGCCGATGCACGCGCTGCGGCGCATCTCCCGGATGTCCGGGCCGATCGACCCCACCGAGCGCGACAGCCTGCTGCTGCGCGCCACCCGGTACGTCGTGCTCATCCCGCTGGCCTACCGGCTGCTCGCGGTGCCCGGCCAGCTCGGTGTCTACGTCCTCCAGCACGGCACGACCGGGCTGCTGCCGGTCGGGGTGTTCGCGCTCCTGTCGGTGGCGCTGAACTTCATCGGCCTCCGCTGGATGTTCCGCTCGGCGCCGTTCCGCGGCCGCGACGCCGGCAAGCTGCTGGCCGTCGACCTGGCCTTCACGGTGCTTTCGCCGCTGGTCATCGCACTGACCGTGCCCACGCAGGCGTACTTCGACGCGCTCGCGGTCACCAGCGTCCACGTGTACGGCGAGATCGGCCTGCTGACGCTCGCGCTGGGCCTGCCGAGCGGGCTGGTGTTCGGGCTGCTCGGCTTCCCGCTGCGGATGCTGGCGAACTGGCTGAACACCGGCCGGTTCCAGGTCGGCGCCGCGTTCTCGACGTACTCCGTGCTGCTCGCGGAGCTCTTCCTGGCCACCGCCGCACTGGTGCTGACCGGCCTCGGCACCCGCCTGGCGCTGGCCTACGGCACCCGCAACGGGCGGCTCGCCGAGCGCGCCCAGCAGCACCGGAGGCTGCACGACACCGTGCTGCAGACCCTGGAAGCGATGGCGCTGTCCGGCCCCGGTGACGCCGAGGAGCGGCTGGTGGAGATCCAGCGGCTGGCGCGGGCGCAGGCGATGGAGATCCGGCACACGATCGAGTCGGCGGCCTCCGAGCGGGCGGAGGCCGGCGCCCGGCCGCTGGGCGAGAAGCTCGCCGCGCTCGCCGCCGAGATGGCCCGCGACGGCCTGCGCGCCCAGCTCGTAGTGGCCGAGCTCGACGACGACACGCTGTCGGAGGTTCGGCAGATCGCCATCCGCGACGCCGTCCGCGAGGCGATGCGGAACACGATGAAGCACTCCGGCACGGACCGCGTCGTGGTCCGCGTCGAGGAGCGCGACGGCGGCATCGCGGTGATCACCCGCGACCACGGGAGCGGGTTCAGCGCGGCCGACCACCCCGCCGGGTTCGGCATCAGCGAGTCGATCACCGCCCGGCTGGCCGAGGTCGGCGGGACGTCGCTGGTCGAGTCGGGGCTCGCCGGGGGTGGCACGCGAGTGACGTTGTGGGTCCCGTTCTGATATGTCCTGACCATGACCTCGATCGAGCTGCTCACCGACGCCCTCGCCGCCTACCGGTCCGGTGACCGCGACCAGGCCGCCGAACTTACCGCCCAGGCCGGGCTGGCCGGCTCCACGCTGGCGGACGAACTGCGGACGTACCTGGCCGCGGACGACTCGGCGCCGGTGTACGACCAGCCGAGCGCGTTCACGGCGTTCATCCGCGGCGGCGGCAACGTCGAGCTGTACCGGGCGCTGAGCGCCGAGCTGGCCGCGAGGTACGACGCCGGGAAGCCGGATTCCCTGCTGGACCTGGGCTGCGGTGACGGCCTCGCCGTGGTGCCCGCGCTGGAGCAGGCATCGCACCTCCCGCCGCGGATCGACCTGGTCGAACCGTCGGCCGCGCTGCTCGAGGGCGTCCACGAGCGGGTGCCGTCCGCTCAGTGCTGGCAGTCGACCGCGCAGGACTTCCTGGCCCGCGACGACCTCGGCTGGGACTTCGTCCAATCGACGTTCGCGCTGCAGTCCATCGAGCCGGAGCAGCGCGCGGAGGTGCTGCGCGCGCTGCAGCCGCGGACCGGGACGCTGGTGCTCGCCGAGTTCGACGTCCCCGAGTTCGAGGAAGGCTCGCCGGAGCACCTCCGCTCGCTCGTCGAGCGCTACGAGCGCGGGGTGGCCGAGTACGGCGAAGACGCCACGCTGGTCGCCCAGGGCTTCCTGCTGCCGGTGCTGCTCGGGATCGTCTCCGGGCAGCAGCGGACGAACTGGGAGCACCCCGCTTCGGTCTGGGCCGAGCAGCTCACGACGGCGGGCTTCACCGACGTCGACGTCACCCCGCTCGCCGACTACTGGTGGTCGCCCGCCGTCCTGATCACTGCCTGCTGAGCGAGCCGGTCTCGACGTGCTGGGCGAGCGGCCGGGGCAGCAGGTGGGCGACCGCGCCACCCGGCATCCCGCCCCACGGCGCCGCCACGCCGGTCAGCACGCGGATCGCGCGCTGCGCCCGGTACAGCCGCTTCTCACGTTCGCGCTCGAACGCCAGCGCCGTCTCGACGAACCGCGAGCCGTCGGCGTGCACCAGGTTGCCGGTCTCGTTGCCGAACCGGACGACCATGGTGCCCGGCGGCAGCGTGATCAGGCGCTTGCCGCGGTAGAAGTTCAACGGCGGTTCGCCGCGCATCGGCAGGATCGGCCAGTCGGCAGGCTGGTCGGACTCCTCCGCCGGCCTCGGCGGCAGCATCAGCAGCACGCCCAGCAGGAACCGGGCCGCGTCGCCGAGCGAGCCGAACGCCACCGGCTCGTCGGACGGCGGCCGCGAAACCTCCCAGCCGTTCTCGGCGCGGCGCAGCGTCCAGACGCCTTCGACCGGCACCTCGTTGGCGCCGATCCGGTAGGCCGCCGCCGGCACGCCGTGCTCGGCGAGCCGCTGCTGGAGCAGCTCGAGGGTCTCGGCGCCACGCAGGTTCCGGACCTGCTCGCCGCGGGCGACGCGGGCGAGGGCGCGCTCGTCCGGCAGATCCGCGGCCGTCTGCGGCGGCCGCGGCTGGCCGAGGACCTCCGCCTCGGCCGTCGCGCGGACGAGTTCGCGGACGAACGGCGGCCGGAAGCCCGCCGCGCGTGCCTGTTCGACCAGCTCAGGCTCCGGCGGTACCCCGTACTTGCGCAGGTAGTGCGGCACGGCGGCGGGCCAGATCCAGGTGCCGTCGGTGTGGAACGCGTTCGGCACGTCCGGCTTGGCCCCCGGCGCGCCGAAGATGTCCGGCAGCGGCGCGGGCCGGTGCAGCGCCACCGGCGCCCGGAACAGGTAGTCGAGCAGGCCGCGGACCTGGTCCGGCGGCACCGGCGGCCGGGTGACCACCGGGCGCTCACCTTCGACGTGGGAGTCGGCGACCCGCGCGTGCCGGAACACGACGTCCAGCGGCAGCCCGGCCTTCGCCGTCAGCCACGCCGGCAGGTGCTTCGGCGCCCGCGGGTAGGTGGCCAGCTCCAGCTCGTAGGCGGCGGTCGACGGGCGGCCGCCCTCGTTGGGCGGCACCCGCCAGTCCGGCTCGCGGTCGGCGTCGAAGTCGAAGTCGAACTGCGACTGGTCGTCGAGGGTGAACGTGCCCTGGAACCACGTGCCGGCCTCGGCCTGGAACATCGCCGCCCGCAGCCGCGCGAAGAGCCCGCCGAGCTTGGGCGCGGCAGGCAGCGACACCGACACCGGGCCGTCCTCGTCGCCGACCGCGCGGACCTCGATCTCGGCGTAGTCCCCGACCTGCCGGAACTGCGCGCCGACCCGCGCCCAGCCACCGGGCACGGTGTGCAGCAGTGTCCGGCCGATGGCGCGCAGCAGCGCGTTCTGGTCGCCGGTGCCCGGCTGCGGCCGCGCCTCCAGCGTCTCGGTGAACTCCAGCCGCGTCTGCCACAGCGCCGTGACCTGCTTGGCCGGCACGGTGACCGAGAAGTCGGTCAGGCCCAGCTGGGCCGCGCGGGCGGCGTCGTCGCGGACCCAGCGCAAGGTCAGCTCCGGCCGGTCGCCCGGCGCGACCTCGAAGACCTCGCCGTCGTACTCGGCGAAGGTCCGCAGGGTGAACGTCGACGGCACCTCGCTCGCCGGCACCACCCGCGCCGGACGCCCGTCGAACTCCTTGTCGAAGCCCTCCGGCGCTTCTTCCTCCGGCAGCACGGACAGCAGCACGGTGCCGTCCGTGGTCGACCGTTGCGCGCGGTAGGTCCCCTCACCCCACGCCGCGTACAGGCCGTCCGGGCGTTCGGCCACTTCAACCCGGTTGCGCACGTTTGTCCTCCCCGTCCCCAGTAGCCCAAAACCTAGTCGACCGGGTACCGAGCGAACCACCGGTCTTCGCCCGGCGCACCCGGGCCGAATTCGGTGAGCGCGTCGTCCGCAAGGCCGACGATGACATCGCGGAGTTCCAGCTGGTCCAGCCAGCTTTGCCGCAGAGCTTCCTCGCCGTACATCGCACCGACGAGGTTGCCGCAGACCGAACCGGTCGAGTCGCTGTCGCCGCTGTGGTTGACCGCCGCGAGCAGCGCCGAGTCGGCGTCCGTGGTGGTCAGGGCGACGTACACCGACATCGACAACGCGGTCTCGCCGACGTTGCCCTGTCCGAGCCGCTCCAGCTTCTCCGGCGTCGGCGGCCCTTGCTCTGCCAGAGCCGCGTCGAGCGCCGCGCTCTGCTCTTCGTGCCCGGGATGCTTGACGAGCTCGGCCCGTGCGGTCGCCACCGCGTCGAGCAGCGGCTTTCCGTGCAGCAGCTCGTGCACGATCACCGCGAAGCAGCCCGACGACAAATACCCGCTCGGGTGACCGTGGGTCAGCGCCGCGCTCTCGGCCCCGAGCCGGAACACCTCGGCGAGGTCGTCGGACCACAGCGCGATCGGCGCCGCGCGCATCACGCCGCCGCAGCCCTTCGAGTTGTTCACCGGCCGCTCGATGGTGCCCCGGACGCCGGAGCGGCCGTACGCCTCCAGCTCGCCGAAGCAGGTCAGGCCCGGCGCGCGCCGGCTGAACAGCTCCTGGTGGGTGATCAGCCAGCCGTCGGCCACCTCGACCGCCGACTGCGGGCCCCGGGCCCGGTCCCACGGGACGCCCTGGGTGTGCAGCCAGCGCTGGTAGGCCAGCTGCAGCGAGTGGACGACGTCCGCGGACCCGGTCCGGCGCTCCTGAGCGTGGGCCCGGATCAGCGCTTCGAGCGTGAAGAGCGTCATCTGCGTGTCGTCGGTGACCCGGCCGACGCCGCCGTACGCGGGGATGAAGTCGGTGATGCCGTCCGGCCCGGCGATCTCCCGGATCCGGTCGATCGAGTCGAACTCGGTCTTCGCGCCCAGCGCGTCGCCGATCGCCCCGGCCAGCAGGCTACCCCGCAGTCGCGATCGCAAGTTCGGTCCCGTCGGTTCCGGGGTGAACCGGCCGCTCGGGTACCGGCGCTCCCAGCGTGCGTGTTCCGCGGTCTCCGTCTGGAGCCCGTTGCGGTTGAAGTACCAGAAGACGTCGCTCGCGACGTCGTCGAGCAGGCCGAGGTCGGGCAGCTCGGTGGCCCAGGGCAGGCCGGGCACGCCGACCCGGGCGCCGACCAGCGCACCGGCGATCGCCCCGGCCACCGGCCCGGACCGCGCGGCGAGCCGGATCGCGGCTTCCGGGTCGTAGCCGCGCTTGGCCGCGGCGAACAGCGCGCGGCCGAGCACCGACCGGACGCTCCGGCCGTCGCCGATGGACTCCAGCTGCGTGACGTCGTCGGCGTCGCGGTCGGCGCGCAGCGCCAGCGTCGACACCGCCAGGTCGCCACCCACCTCGTGCAGGCGGACGTGCACCGGCAGCGCGAACGCCTCCCGCGTCAGCAGCGCCTGGAACAGGGAAACCAGCAGCTCGACGCCCTCGGTGACCTCGGCGCCGGCCGCGCTGCCGGTCAGCTCGCGGGCAACGTCCTTCGCGTACCGCTCGCCGTCGACGTCCGCCAGTGCCACGGCCCCCGCCGGGGTCGCGGCCAGCGCCGTGGCCAGCAGCGCGGAGAACTCGGCGGGTGGCGGGCCGGCGTGCCGGGTGGCGACGGCGAGCCAGCCGGCCGGGTCCGGTCCGGGCAGGGTCGCCGGGACTTCGCCGGTCGGCATCGGCGGCAGGCCGCGCAGCACGCTGTCGGTGTGGAACAGCAGGTGCCGCGTCAGGCCGCCCAGGGGCAGGGGGTTCGCCGGGTCCGCGCCGCCGCCCAGGGCGTCGCCGATCGCGAAGCCGACGTACGCGCCGACGATCCGGTGCCACGCGAAGCGGTCGGCCGGCGTCCCGAAGGCGGAGAACTTCCCGAACGTCCACGGCACCGGCCGCGGGCGCGCGTTTTCGTCCACGTGCGCGATCAAGCCGTTCGCGCCCAGGTCCGCAGGCCATTCCGGCTCCTGGCCGGCTCGGCGGCGGACGCCGTTGCGGTACTGCCAGGCGAACCCGCGCAGGTACCGGACGCACTCGCCGGGCGTCAGTTCGAAGTGCTGGTCGCGGGCGTGGTCCAGCGCGTACCGCAGGTGCCGTTCCAACAGGTCGGAAGGCTCGACGCCGAACTCCGCGACCAGCGCGGGCAGCGCCGCGGCGACCTCGGGCCCGGCTTCCGGCGCGGGCTCCTCGACCGGGGGCCGGGGCGCGGTCTCGGCACCGCGGACCGCGGCCAGCTCGGCGGCGGTCAGGCTGCGGACCAGGCCGGTGCCGGGGTCAAGCGTCAGCCCCGACGACGGCGGCAGCTCCCGGACGGGCACCCGCCATCGGCGCGGGTACCGCCCGGGCACCTTCGCCGACGAGCTGTAAGCGATGACTTCGAGCCCGCCCGTGCCGGGAACCGGCCGCAGCAGCGGCTCGCCGGTGCCGAGCAGGGGTACCAGCACTTCGCAGTCCAGCAGAGCACGGACGAACTCGGCGCGGCTGATCCAGTTCGCGGCCAGGTAGTTCAGCAGCTTCTCGGCGTCGGTCGTCGGCACCGGAAAGCCGCGCCAGACCGGGCCGGGGGTGTACTGCTCGTTGACCCGGTGCTCGCCGTCCGTCCGGATCCAGCTGCGGACGGCCCGCACCGGGAGGTCCAGCTCGGGGAACGCCTTCTCGTCGAATTCGGGGTCGACGTCCGGCCGCCACTCGGCCTCGGCGGGCGTGCTCGCCATCGCCGGCCGGTCGACCCCGATCTCGCCGCCGTCGTCCGGCACGAGGACCACCGGGCCGGGGAACAGACCCGCGCCGATGTCGGTGCCGTCCAGGTAAGCGGCCGCGTTGACCGTGAAGCTCCAGCCGTCCGGGCGGCGCGCGGTGAATTCCGGCCGGATCCGCAGCCGGTCACCGCCGGGCTGCGCGCACAACCACTCCCGCGCGCGAGCGGCGGCTTCCTCTTCGTCCATTCTCCCCATCCTCGCGCTAATGCCGCGGGTACCGCTCGATCCAGGCGTCGCCGAGCGCGCTCAGCGCCGAGTGCCGGTCGAAGTGCCAGTAGGCGTCCGAAGCGACGTTCTCGACCAGATAGCGCAGTTCCAGCTGGTCGACCCACTTCTGCGGCAGTCCGGGGATGCCGGTGCGCGCGCCGAGCAGCGCCCCGGCGATCGCCCCGGTGAGCGCGCTGCGACCGGAGTGGTTGACGGCGCGCAGCAGCGCCTGCTCCGGGTAGTTCTCGAAGCCCGACAACGCGGCGAAGGCGCGTCCGAGCACCGACAGCGTCGTCTTGCCGTCGCCGATCAGCTCGGGAATCCGCAGGTCGGGCAGCCCGTGCTCGCCGAAGAACGGCACCGACTCGGCGACCATGTCCTTGATCGCCGTCCACTCCGGGCCCTGCTGGAACTGGTTGTCCGGGTTGAGCACCTCGCGGCTGGTGTTCCAGACCGGGAAGCTGAACGCGTCCTTGGTCAGCGCGGGCTCGAACAGCCAGGTCAGGTAGGTCGCGGCGGCCAGGTCGGGCTCGTCGGGGTGGGTGACGCCGGCCAGTTCGCGCACCGCTTGCCGCGCCCCGCCGCTGAACCCGCTGCCGGGTCCGGCCATGGTCAGCGCGGCGGGCAGGGCGGGGATCAGCGCGGCCGGGCCGGTCAACGGCACCGCGCCGGCGGCCCCGGTCGCGAGCTGGTGGTAGGCGTTGAGCTCGGCGTCGTCGATGTCACGCCGGGCGTGCAGGTCCGGGACCTGCACGAGCCAGCCGTCCAGGGCGTCCATCGGCGCGCCCTGGGTCCGCAGCCAGCGCTGCAGCGCCCCGCGGACGACGTCGGGGAACAGCTTCTCGGCCTCGCGGGATTCCGGCTGTTCGCGGTGCGGGCTGCGGATCACGGCCTCGGTGTAGAAGAGCAGCCGCTGCGTCAGCGAACCGATCCGGCCGGGCTGGTCGAACGCCGGGATCAGCTCGGTGACGCCTTCGATGCCGAACTTCGCGTGGATGTCGTGCAGCATCATCCGGTCGACGGCCGTGCCGAGGGCCTCACCGAGCGCGAAGCCGACGTACGCGCCCGTGACGCGCTGCCAGCCGTAGCGGAAGCCGTCGAGGTCCCGCTCGAAGTACTTGCCGAACGTGTCGAGTCGCGGCACCGTGCGGCCGGCGTTGTCGTACGCCGGGGCCAGGCCGTTCGCGCGCAGGTCGTTGGGCTTGCTGCGCGGCGGCTCCGGCATGTTCAGCCGCTTCAGCCAGGACTCGCCGAGCACGGTCTTCGCGCACTCCTCGGCCGTCAGCTCGAAGCCGCGTCGCCGGGCCTTCTCGGCCGCCAGGAGCGGCGGCTTCACCGGATCCGGCAGGCCCATCCGGGCCGCGGTCTCGGTGGCGACCCGGATCAGGTCCTCTTCCGCCTCCGGGCAGCGGCCGTGGACGTCGATGCGGGGCTCGTGCCGCGGGAACCGCTTGACGATCTCCGCGAGCTCGCCGCTGGAGACGTCCTCGATGGTCGTCGGACCGCCGTTGATCACCAGGTTCGGCGGGTGCTCGAACTCGGCGAGCGTCGCGACGTCGACCTTCCACCAGCCGTGCTCGCGCGAGGGCAGCTGCCGGGTCGAGCTGAACACCTTGAGCTCGTTGCGCTCCTCGGCGAAGTAGAACCGGTCGGTCTTGCCGGTCTCCAGGTCGAGCGGGACGAACACCTCGCACCGGATCAGCCCGATGAGCAGCAGCTCCCGGGTCAGCCAGCCGACGCTGCCGAACGACAGCAGCGTCTCCAGGGTGTTGTCCGGCTTCGGGTAGCCGCGGCGGATCGGGCCGGCCTTGTACTCGGGGTTTTCCCGCTCTTCGCCGGTCTGGTTGCCCTCGGCGTCGACCTTCACCCAGCCGGCGACGGCCTGCAGCGGCACGCCCAGCTCGCCGAGCCCGGCCTTGACGTACTCGGGGTCGACGACCTCGCGCCAGTTCTCCTGGCCCGGGAACGCCACCGGGACCGACAGCCCGCCGGGGTGCGGGTGCGCCTGGCGCAGCTCGCCGTCCGGCTCGCGGACGACGACCGACGGCGGCGGGAAGATCTCCTTCTCCGGCCGGCCCTCGTCGAGGAACGCGATGGTGTTGTAGGGCACCGACCAGCCCTCGGGGATGCGCAGCACCTTCTCGGTGTCCACCCGGAGCCCGGCGGGACCGGAGACGTCCGGACCGTGCACCGCGCGCAGCCACTGGCCGACCTTGGCAATCGCTTCCGCCGCTTCCACCTACTCGATCCTCTCCAGGCTTCCGTCGGACTCGTGCTCGGCGATCGTCTTCGGCAGCACGAAGGCCACCGCACCACCCGGCAGGTTCGCCCACGGAACCGTGATGCCGGTGATCACGTGCAGCGGGCGTCTCAGCCGGTAGCTCCGCCGTTCCCGCTCCCGTTCGAGCGGCAGCGACGTCGTGGCGAACCGTACCTCCCCGTGGTGGACGAGGTTGCCGGGTTCCTCGCCGAAGCGCAGGACGACCGTACCCGCCACCAGCCTGGTGATGCGCTTGTTGCGGAGCAGGGTGAGGGGAGGCTCACCCGGCGCCGGGTGCACCGGCCAGTCGTCGAGCTCTTTCGCGGTCTCCCGCGGGGTTTCGTGCCCGGCGGTCATCCGCGCGGGGTGCAGCAGCAACGCGCCCAGCAGCTGCTGCGCGGCGTCCTCGAGCCGGGTGAAGTACTTCGGTTCGCGAGGCTTCCCGCCGGCGTGGGCCGCGACTTCCCAGCCGTCGGCGGTGTAGTTGAGGCACCAGGCCCCGTCCACGCGCTCGCCGACCCGGTACGCCTCGGGCCACACGCCGTGTTCGCCGAGCCGCTGCACCAGCACGATCAGCAGCTCTTCGTCGCCGAGCTGCGGATCGGGTGTGGTCTCCAGCTCGGCGAAGACGTCGCCGGCGGTCTTCTTCACGTCGGCGCGGCCCGGCTTCGGCCGCGGCTTGCCCAGCAGGTCCGCCTCGGCGGTCCGCCGGACCAGCGGCTCGACGTACGGCGGCTGGAAGTGGTGCCGGCGGATGTGCGCGACCAGGTCCGGCTCCGGCGGCACGCCGTGCTTCGCGAGCAGGAGCGGCACCGCGTCGGACCAAATCCACGTGCCGTCGGTGTGGAAGCGCTCGTCGCCGTCCTCGTGCACGACGGCTTCCCGCTCGAGGTACTGCAGCACGAGCGGCGCCTCGGTGTCGGTCAGCGGCGGCCGCTCGACGTCCGGGCCGCCGACGTCGGCGTGCCGGAACACGACGCCCAGCGGGAGCTGCGCGCGCAGCCGCCACCAGTCCGGGATGTGCTCGTCGGCCCGCGGGAACGCGGCGAGCTCCTCGGGGTAGGCGGCCGGCTCGGGCGGGTCGGTCCACACCGGATCGTCGTCGAGCGCGAAGTCGAAGTCGAAGCTGCCGTCGGGGTTCAGCGTGAACCGCGCCTGCAGCCAGGTGCCGCGGCCCTCGGCGTACATGCCGGCCCGCAGCTCGGTGAAGAGGTCGGTCAGCTCGTCCGGCGTCGCGGTGTTGTGGCCCGCGCTCTCGATGTGCTTCCCGACCTGCCGGAAGTCGGCGACGGCCGGCGCGGCGGTGTCGGCCCGGTGCTCACGCACGAGCTTTCCCAGGCATACCAGGAGGGTCCGCTGCTCGTCGGGCGAAAGTCGATGTTCCACGTGAATCATTGCCCCGCGTTGAACCGGCTGGTCACCGTGAACGACGGCGGCTCACCGGCGGCTCGCCGGGCGGCCTCGTCTTCCCACATCTTGAAGGTGCGCTTCTGGAGCGCGCGAACCAACGCGGTTTCCTGCGCGGTCCGGCGGCGTCCCTCCCGGACGGCGACCTCGTCGATGCCCTTGATGGTGTCGTAGAGCGCGAAGATCGGGCCGTCGCCGGAGAGGTAGTGGCTCCGCTCGATTTCCGTCTCGTGAACGAACTTCTCTTCGCTGAAGGGACCGTCGATGTTCGAGTCGGTGGTGGCTCGCATGACCTCGCGGATGTGGCTGCTGTCCGGCACGAAGAACCCGGTCGTCAAGTCGAGGAGGGTGCCCGCCAAGCCACCGTTCGACGCCGTATCGATCCGGTAGGTCTGGGCGTAGTACTTGTAGAACCTGGGTGTCCGAACGGCCATCAGCTGCTCTCCTCGGCTGTCAGTCCCCGCCGGAACGCTTCTTCGAAACGGCCTCGGACCTGCTCGGTCAACGCCGCGTCGAGAGCGGCCTCCTCCGGGGAAAGGAAGCCCTCACGGCCTTCCTTCTTGCTGAACGTCTCGAAGTCCCGGCGTACCTCGTAAAGCGCGTGCTCGTAGGACGCGACGTCATCGATGTGCGTCAGGTGAAGCCGCAGTTCGGCGACGTGCCCGTTCGGCAGCCGGACGTTGAGCTGCAGGTCCCGGTAACCGCTGTCCTGGGGTTCGGCGAGCCGATCCGAGAACTTGACGATCGTGAGTTCGGGATCGCCACGCACCGCGTCGAGTGCCCGGTACATGTCCGCCACCCGCTCGAACTGGATCTTCGCGCCGACCAGGTCGGTCAGCCGCGAACCGTCCCAGCCGTACTTCGCAATCTTCGCCAGCGCCCGGACGTCGTCCTTCGGTTCCGGCCGGAATCCCGGGTGGCCGTCGGTCTCGCCGGCGATCCGCTCGGTGATGCGGTTCAGCGTGCCCTGGGTCTCGGGCCAGCGTTCGCGCTCTTCCGCCACCCATTGCCGGCAGTACTCCGGATCACCGGCCTGGCTCAGGTCGAAACTCGCGTGCAGCCGCAGGGCGCCCTCGGTCTCGTCGACGATCGCCGCCACTGCGTCGGAGATCTCCGCCTGCTCCGGCGTCGGGTCGAACGGCTCGACCCCCTGGTGTTCCACGTCGTCGATCACGCTGTACCCGCGCTCGTTCACCTCGTGGACCGCGTCCTCGAGGATCGGGATCGCCTCGGGGTGCTTGAGCAGGCTGGCCAGCGTCTTCGGGTTGTCCAGCAGCGAGCGCGTCAGGTAGTCGTTGGCCGGGTCGGACAGCACCCGCACCAGGCCGGGGTGTTCCGCCAGGTGCGCGCGGATGTAGCCGGCGTCCGCGTGCCCGTCGAGCGCCGCCGCGACGTCGTCGCGGGCCAGGAAGGCGTCGTGCGGCGCCGCTGTCCCGTAGCCGCCGTGCTCCCCCGTGCCGTGCTCGGTGCCGATGTGCACCTCGTCCGGCGTGCCGACGTGCATCAGCTTGATGCTCTTCGGCGGCTGCGGCAGGTGCATCAGGTCGCCGGACTGCGGGTCGATGAACGCCACGCCTTCGCGAGTGTGCACGACCATCGCGACGTGCCCGTACTCGACGCCGTTCGGGCCCGGGTACTTCACCGCGACCACGGCGTGGTGGTCCAGCGGCTTCTCCCGCATCTCCCGGATGACGTCGTCGTAGCTGTCGCGCGCGGAGAACGTCTCCCCGAAGCGGCCCTCGAGGTGCTCGAGCGTGCCGCGGCTGCCCATTTCGTGCGGCAGGATCGGCTCTGCCGTCATGTCGCCGCCGCGCACCCGGTCCAGGTACGCCTCGGGCCCGCGCGTGCAGTTCGTCACGTACCCGTTTTCGAAGGCGCCCGGCTCGCGGAAACCGGGGTTGACGTCGCGCAGGTGCGGGTGCCGGTCGTGCACGTACGCCGCGCGCTCGGACGGCGTCGTCCCGCCGGCGTGGATGGCGGGTTCGGCGGGCGGGTTCGTCGCCCGGGCCAGCCGTGAGTAGTCGTGCACTGACACCGGGGCCGCCGGTGCTTCCGCCGGCGTCTCGGGCAGGTCGTGGACCGACGGCTGGTGCGTGGTGACGTACTCGGGTTCGCCGAGGCCGCCGAGCCGTTCCATGAGCGCGGCCTGCTTGCGCCGCTCGAACTCGGCCGCGTTGTGCTCGTTCTCGGCCCGGCGCTCGGCCATCTTCTGCTGCGCGGCCTCGGGCTCGAGGTGGCGCGGGTGGCCCGGCCCGATCTCCTCGGCCACGATGACCCACTTGCGGCGGCCCTCGGGCGTGAGCTCCAGCCGCTTCTCGTGCACCAGCAGCTGGGTGCCGGGCGGCGACAGCGATTCGCGCTCACCCGGGTTCTCGGCGAGCTTCGAGATGTCGCGGAGGTTGTCCGACCGGACGTGCAGCTCGACGTCGTCGCCGAACTTCGACGTCGAGAACTCGCCGGTCTTGATCGACGCGCTGGAGAACGCGGGCTCGACGACCACCGAGCCCGGCTCGTACGGCCCGGCGACCAGCTCGGCCAGCCGCGGATCGCCACCGACGTCGTAGGCGCGGATGGTCTCGCCGGACTCGCGCGCCACCTGGTTGAGGCCGTCCACGATCGCGCGGGTGTTCTGCTGCGCGAGGTCGAAGCCGGGGTGGCCGGGGCCGCGGCGCAGGGCTTCGTTGACGTCGTAGGCGTATTCGCCGCGGGTGTAGCCGTGCAGCGCGACGGCGCCCTCGTCGCTGACCGGCAGCCCGGCGGCGTCCCGGCGGGCGAGCGCGCGGTCGTGGATCTGCTGGTAGATGTCCTCGTCGCCGACCGCGCGGCGGATGCTCTCGTGGTCGGCCGGGGTGCCGCGGTGCTCGCCGTCGAAGAGGTAGCCCTCGTCGTGCGGGAGGCGTTCGGTCGTCGGATTGAGCCGGTCGTTGATCGTTTCGGTTTCGACGACGTGGTGCGGGGGCGCGTCCCCGCCGCCGAGCGGCATGGTGTGGATCGCGGTGGCGTCGTGCGGCAGTTCGGCAAGCCGCCCGGTGACGGGATCGGCGAACAGGATCCCGTGCTCGGTGTGCACGGCGGCCACCAGCCGCGACTCCCCGCCGGGCGTCTCGAAGGCAACGGCGGTCCGCGCGCCGACCGGACGTTCGCCGAGCTCACGGGCGACGTCGTCGAAGCTGTCCCGGCTGCTCCACGGCCCGCCGAGCTGTTCGCCGAGGCTCTGCTGCCGCGCCGGTCCGGCGACGACGTCCTCGCCGTTCATCCGCCGCTCGAAGGCGGCCATCGACTCGGCGGCGTTGGTCCGGTAGCCGTTTTCGAGGCCGTCCGGGCTGTAGTGGTTGCGGGTGTTGACCGCACCGAGCTCGGGAACGGCGTCCCGCACGAGCCGCGCGTGCTGCTGCGGCGTCTCGACGGACCCGGCGTGCAGCACGGGCGGCCCACCGGGAGCGAGCGGCTCGGCGAGCCGCGACCAGCCCCCCTCCGGCTCCCCGGTGGCCGGCGGCCGTCGTTCGGGGGCGGGCGGCGCATCCGGGTCGTCGAAGGCGTTCAGCAAGCCGGCCAGACCACCGGACGGCTTGTATTCGGGGTGCTCGGCGTAGAACTGCTCGAGCTCTTCGTCGGCTTCGCGCTGGAACCGGTCCGCGTCGGCGCGCTCATCGGCACGGCGTTGCTCGATGGCGTCCCGGGCATCGGCCTCACCGAGGTGCCCCGGCTCACCGGGCGCGATCTCTTCGGCGTGCACGACGTAGTGCGGTTCGCCAGGCCGGCGGGGGTTGGCGTTCGGATGCCCGGGACCTTCTTCGATGCCGGTGATCTTGAACTGCGTCCCGGCCTTGAAGAGGACTTCGCGCTCGTGCCCGATGCTGGCCAGCGCCTCGACGTCCCGCCCGGTCTTGGACTGGATCCGCATCTCGACTTCGCCGGGGAAGTTGCTCCGCGGGTGCTGGGCGTCGACCTTCGACGAACTCAGGAACGACGGTTCGGTGATGTGCGCACCATCGTGGAACCGCGCGAGGAAGGCCTGCAGCCGCGAGGGATCACCCTTGAAGTCGACCCGCCGCGAAACAACGCCCTCATGGGGCGGCAGTTCGTTCAGCCCGGAGACGAGCGCCGCGGCCTGCGGAGCGAGATGGGGCAGCTCGGGGCCACCCATTCGGAGAGCGTGGTTGAGCGGCCCGACCATCTCGTACCGCGTGTAAGCGTGCACGGCGACCGCGCCGCCGTCGGACATGCCGGGGTGCCACTGGTCGCGCCTGGCGAGCGCCTCACGCCGGACCTGCTCGTGCCGCCATTCGCCGTCGACCGGGCTGTGGTGCCCGGAGTCCATGAAGGTGTCCTCGATCCGCCTGATCCCGGCGGGATCATCGGTGTGGAACCGAGGATCGGTGAGGTAGGGCTCATCATGGCCGGGCCGCCCGTAGTCGTGTTCGGGCGGCGACTGCTCACCGGCGAGCGGTTCGTGCTCGGTGGGGTGTGGGTCGGCGGGTGCCTCGGGCGAGGGGCTTCGGTCCGTCGGGTGTTCGTCGCCGGGCGTGCCTTCCGTGGGGCGCTCTTGGGCCGGCGTGTGTTCGGCTGGGCGTTCGTGCCCGGCGAGCTGTTCGCTTGCGTGGTCTTGGCCGGGCGTGCGCTGGTCCGGTCGCTCGGTGCTGGGCTGCTCGACCGGCCTCTCGTGCACCGGCTGCTGCGTGGGCTCGGCCGCCGGGATCGGGCGGTCCTGAGCCGGCTGCTCGAACGGTCGCTGCGTCCGCGGCTGTTCCAGCGCGCGGTCCACCGGCCGCGGCGGCTCGAACGGTCCTCGCGGCGGCAAGTGCTCCTGCGGCGCCCCGAACCGCGGCGGCGGAACCTGTGTCGGCGGCCCCAGCCGAGGATCGTGCGGCGGCACAGGCGGCCGTCCACCCGGCGGAGGCGGCATCGGCGGCCGCCCACCGGGATGCTGCCCGGGGCCTTGAGGACCCCGAGGCTGGTTCGGATACCCGGCAGGCCGCTGCCCACACATCGGCGGACGTTGCCCACCCTGCGGCGGCATCCGCCGCGGATCCTGCGAAGGCACCCCACCCTGCGGCGGCTGCCCATTTGCCCCGCCCCCACCATGAGACGCCCACACCCCCGGCGGCTGCCCACCATGAGGCGGCTGCGCACCAGGCAACCCCGGCTGCGAACCGTGCGGCGGCCTCGTGCCGGGCGGAACCCCCTGCCCCCCAAGCGGCGGCTGACCACCGCCCTGAAGCGGTTGCCCCCGATGCGGCGGCTGGCCGCCTGGTTGCCCCGGTTGCGTTCCGTGCGGTGGCTGGCCGCCGGGCTGGGTGGGCTGTCCGTTGTGCGCCGGCCGGCCGGCCGGCTGGCCCGGTTGCGTCCCGTGCGGCAGTTGGCCGCCTGGGTGATCCGCTTGCCCATTGTGCGTTGGCTGGCCGGCCAATGGCGCGCCGTGCATCGGCTGTGGACCGAAGTGCGCTGCCTGGCTCCCATGCGGCGGTTGGCCGCCCGGCTGACCACCGTGGAGCGGCTGCCCGCCAGGCTGCGGGCTGTGCGGGCGCTGGCCTCCAGGCCGATACCCGCCCTGCGGCATGGGCGGCTGACCGCCCTGCAGCATCCGGCGTGGGTCCTGCGGGGGGACGCGTCGGGGCTGGTCGCCTCCGACCTGCGGCGTCGCCGGGCGTTGACCCGGGCCGCCCGCACGCCCCGGACCGCCGGTGTTCGGCAAGCCGCCGCCCGGTGGCGGTGTGAATCCGCCCGGCGGTGGCGCCTGCTGGGGTGACGGTCCGTTCTGGAACGGTGCCGTCCCGCCCTCCGCCGCGAACGGCTGGCTCGGGCCGCCCGTGAATCCGGCCGCTCCAACGTTGTCCTGGGGGCGGCCGCCGCTCTGGCGTCCCGGTTCCGGGCCGATTCCCGGCGGGGCCATGCCGTAGCCGCCCTGCGATGAGGCGCCGGCCGTCGACGGCTGGCTCGAAGCCGCCGTCGGCTGCTGGACCGGGTCGGCGCTGGGCCGCGACGCCTCGGGTGCGCGGTGCTCCGAAACCGGCTGCGGCCCGTTGTCCGCACGCTGCTGCGGTTCGGCTTCTCGCCGGACGTCCGGCTCTTCCGCCGGCGGCGATGCCTCGTGCCGCGGCTCAGCTCCCGAAGCCGCCTCGCCCCGCGATTCCGGCACCGAAGCTGCCTCACGGCGAGGCTCCTCACTTCGCGATTCCGGCTCGGCCAGGGCTTCGCGGCGGGGTTGCTCGACGTGCGTTTCGGGCGCCGAGGAGGCCTCGTGGCGAGGCTCTTCGCTTCGCGATTCCGGGGCGGAGAAGGCTTCGCGACGCGGTTCTTCGCCTCGTGACTCAGGAGCCGAGGCTGCCTCGCGACGTGGTTCCTCGCCTCGCGATTCCGGCTCGGCGGAGGCCTCACGGCGTGGTTCCTCACCTCGAGACTCCGGCTCCGAAGAGGACCCACTCCGGGACTCAGGCTCAGAAGAGGGCTCACCCCGCGACCCCGGCTCCGAAGCCGAACTCGACTCCTCCGCCCCCGGCCGCGACGCCCCACCAGAGTCACCAGAGTCGCCGGAGCCATCCGAGTCGGCCCGCGGAATGTTCGCCTCGTGGACCGAGTGCATCTGCTCCTTCGCGCCCCCGACCGCACCGCCGACGCCCCCGCTCGAAGCGCCCAACAGCAGCTGCTCCGGCGTCAACGACCCCAGATCCCCGGTCACCGCCGCCTGGCCGACCGTCTGGGCCACTCCCTCGACCGCGCCCCGCGCCCCCGCCCGCATGGCCGCGTCCGCGATCTGCCCACCCGCGCTGTGGGAAAGCCCCTCGGTCGCCCCTCGCCCGATGGACCCCGAAGCCGCCCCCACGACTCCGCCGACCGCGCCCGAGATCGCCGCGTCCGAGGTCTTCGACCAGTCCCAGTCCTTGCGGTCGCCCTTCGCCATCTGCAGGCCCTGGATGCCCGCGTCCATGCCGAGGTTGATCGCCTCGTTCTTGAGGACCTCCATGCCGATCTTCTTGAGACCCTGCTTGAGCAGCTTCTCCAGCAGCTCCTTCGCGACCTGCTTGAACCCCTGCTGCGCCAGCTTCTCGAGCAGTTGCCGGAACAGCATCTGCACGGTCATCCGGGTCGCGATCTGGGCCGGCGCGATACCCGCCGTCGAGCCGCCGAACGTCACCGCGGCCGCCGCGATCATCGCCGCGATCTGGGCCGCCAGGACGATCAGCGAGATGATGATCATGTACTTCGTGTATTCGACGTCCAGTGCCGTCTGGTCGCACGAATCCCCGAGGGCCTTCGCCGCGTCGGCCAGCTGCTTGAAGTACGCCTCGTCGCCCTCGACGAACTTCTTCCACTGCTCCGCGAACGCGTCGGCGCCGTCACCGGTCCAGTTGTCGCGGACGCCGGACGCCGCCTGGTTGCCCGTCTCCGCCACCGGCCCGATCGCCGACGACGCCGTGTGCCACGCGTCCCTCAATGCGCGCAGCTTCGTCTCGTCGCCCTCGGGCCAGCTCTCCCCGACGACGATCGGCAGCAGCCACTTGACCGCGTCGGGCATTTCCATCCCCACGCGTCATTGCCCCTTGCCGAGCTGGGACGTCACGTCTTCGTCGGCGCCCGAAAGGGCCTTCATCGACTTGGCGACGTTCTGCTGCATCCCCCGCAACCCCTGCACGAGGTTGGTGAAGCCTTCGACGGCGCCCTGCGCGCCCGGCACGTAGTCCTTGGCGAACTCCTTGCCGGAGTCGTCGCCGCCCCAGCACTCACCCTGCGCCGCGAGGGCGGACTGCAGTGCCTTCGCCGCGTTGTCGAGCGCGTCGGCCGCCGTCACCAGGCCGTTCGACGCGCGCAGGACCGCGTCCGGCTCCGCGGTGAACCCGGAACCCCCATCCGGCATCAGTCGCCCCTCGTCATCCAGGACGACGGTGGCTCTTCGTCCTCGTCACGCGGCGGCCGGACGCGCTTGGGGGCCGGCTTGGGCGCGGGGATCGGCGGCTGTTCGTTGCGCAGGATCGACCCGCCCTCTTCGAACGACTCCGGTCGCGGGGCCGGCGCTTCTTCCGGGACGAACTCCGGGATCGGCGGCACCAGCCCGGCCAGCGACGGCGCGCCCTCGACCAGGTCGGCGAGGTCGGGCAGGCCCTCGGTGATCGGCGCCATCAGGTCCGCGATCTTCTGCTTGACCTGCATCGATCCCTGACGCACCAGCGACTGGACGGTGTTCGCGAGCTGCGCGGGCGTCGTGCGCTCGAAGGTGTTCGGGGCGAATTCGAGTTTCGCGAGACTGCCGCCGGCGTCGATGGTGGCGCGGACCAGCCCATCGGGGGAAGCGACCTGGGCGGTGGTTTCGGCGGCCGCGGTCTGGGCGTCACGCAGCTGCGCCGTCTGCCGCTCGAAGTTCTCCAGGAGGGTGTCCATCTGGTCCTTCATCGCGGCATTCCGTGCTTCGAGCCGTGCACGGTCGTCGCCCGCGGTGGTCACAGGTGCCCCCGGTGTCCCTCGAACCTACTAATGACTGCCCGTCACCCTAATGCCAATGGAGCAGTCATCGTGACCGGTTCGAGTGTTTGCGTCAGCGAATCGCACGTCGCCGGGCGAGCACGTACCCCGCTCCGCCGACGAGGTAGCAGACCGTCGCGGCGATGAGCAGGCCCGGCGAACGGCCGTCGTCCGGGACGACCAGCGCGCCCAGCGAAACCGCCGCCACCTGGGTGATGTTGAACAGCGTGTCGTACAGCGCGAAGACGCGGCCACGGGCTTCGTCGGCGACGTCGAGCTGGATGGACGAATCGACGCAGAGCTTCAGCACCTGCCCCGCCCCGGTGATCACGAACGACGCGAGCAGCGCCAGCGGCAGCACCATCGGCAAGCCCAGCGCCGACTGCGCGATCGCCGCCAGCAGCAACGCACCGAGGACCGCGCGCAACCGGCCGAAGACGCGCAGGATCCGCGCGGTCAGCAGCCCGGCCAGCAGCAGCCCGGCCCCGGCTAGCACCGCCATCTGCCCCAGTCCGGGCAAGCCGGCGCGGAAGAGCCCGTGGTCGGTGAAGTAGTTGCGCATCAGCAGGACCGTGACCAGCAGCGACACCCCGAACGACGCCCGGTGCGCGAAAAGCGCGACGAACCCGGCGGTGACACTGGGCGCGCGCCACGCGTGCCGGGCACCGTCCGCCAGCCCCCGCGCGACGGCCAGCACCGGGTTCGGCGGCTCGTCGACCACCGTCGGCCCGAGTACGCCCCGGGCGAAGCCGCGCGCGATGAACGCCGAGACGAGCGTACCGAGGACGGCGAAGACGGTCGTCTCGGCCGATCCGATGTCGTTGCTGCCGAACAGCGCCCGCAGGCCGATCGCGCAGCCACCGCCGATGACGGCGACCACCGAGCCGAGCGTCGTGGCGAAGGCGTTCGCCGTCACGACGCTCTCTTCCTCGACGACGTGCGGCAGTGCCGCCGAGAGGCCGGAGCCGATGAAGCGCGAGATCCCTTCCGCGGCCAGGGCCAGCGAAAACAGGCCGACTCCGCCGAATCCGAACCCGACAGCGGCGGACGCGCAAACGATTGCGAGGCCGCGCAGGAGGTTCGCGAAGATGAGGACGCGACGGCGGTCCCAGCGGTCCAGCAGCGCACCGGCGAACGGTCCGACGATCGAATACGGCAGCAGTAGCGCGGCGAAGCCCCCGGCGATGGCCAGCGGATCGGCGGCGCGCTCAGGGTTGAACAGGACGGCTCCGGCAAGCCCGGCGCGGAAGACGCCATCACCCCAGCTGGCGGCGAAGCGGGTGAAAAGCAGACGCCGGAAGTCCGGGTCCTTGAGCAGCTCCCGAGGGCCTCTTCGCACTGTCGCCGTCCGGGCGCTGATCGTCACGAAGCCAGAGTAGAGGGTGGCCGACGCACTGAGGTCGCCTCTCGGCGGCTATGCGCAGTGTGGCTCCAGCCGGACGGTATTCCACAAAGGCGGTTCTTCAGTGAGCCCGGGGGACACGGAGTGCGCCGGCCACGTGTTTCAAACGAGGCTGTTGGGGCGATTGTTCCCGAGCCGAAGTCATTCGCCCGGCCAAGGGTGGGATCATGGGTCTGTGCCAGCGGACGCCGAGGTTGAACCGGGAACGCTCCTGGTCGCCGCCCCCACGATGGTCGACCCCAACTTCCGGCGGACCGTGGTGTTCGTCATCGATCATCGCGAAGAAGGCACGCTCGGCGTGGTCTTGAACCGGCCGAGTGACGTCGCGGTGCACGACGTGCTGCCCAACTGGGGCGGGCACGTCGCCGAGCCGCAGGCCGTGTTCGTCGGCGGGCCGGTCGAGAAGAAGACCGCGTTGTGCCTGGCCGCACTGCGGACCGGCGAGACGGCGGCCAGCGTGCCGGGGGTGATCGCGGTCCGCGGCCCGGTCGCGCTGGTCGACCTGGACACCGATCCCGAGGCGCTGGTGCCGAAGGTCCGTGGCGTGCGCGTGTTCGCCGGGTACGCGGGCTGGAACTCCGGTCAGCTGGCCGGCGAGATCGAGCGCGAAGACTGGGTCATCGTGCCCGCTCTGCCGAGCGACATCCTGGCCTCACCGGACGGCGACCTCTGGAGCCAGGTCCTGCGCCGCCAGGGCATCCCGCTGGCGTTGCTGGCCACCCACCCGGGCGACCTCCAGCGGAATTAGGCCTCGTCCTTCTTGAAGACGCCGCAGCCGCCGGCACCGCACGCGCAGCCGCTGCAGCCGGCGGGCGCCGCCGGAGCCGGGGCGGGCACGGTCAGCGCGGCCCGGTTGCCGAGCACGCCACCGCCCATGACCAGCAGCACCATGGCGAGCACGCCCGCGAGCGCGGCGGAGATCAGGCCGCCGGTCGTCGGCATGGCCAGGCCGGCCAGCCCGGTGAGCACGGCGATCGCGCCTCCGGCCATGGTCGGCAGGCCCGCGACGCGGTTGGCCAGCTTGAAAGCTTCTTCGCTGCGCAACGCCGCTTCCGTGCGCACCCCGGTGCCGCCCTCGCGCGTCAAGCGCTCGCGGAACCCGAGGAACCCACCAAAGCCGACGAACAGACCCAGCACGACCGGAACCAGCGCGATAGCGAACACGGGGTCAAGGATAAGCGTGACGTCCCGGCAACCTGCCGGATACCCTGATCGACTGTGCTACAGGCCATGTCACCGCGTGTACTGCCCACCGTCCTGACCGCTGCCCTGATCGGGGGAATCCTCGCCGCGGCGCCGGCGAGTGCCACCGAGAGTCACCAGCGGCCGATCCGGCTGCTCGGCGAGAAGATCGTCCCGAACGCCCTCCAGTTCCAAGGCACGACGGTCGGCGGCCTGTCCAGCATCGACTACGACCCGCGGACCGGCGGCTACGCGCTGATCTGCGACGACCGGTCGGCGATCAACCCCGCCCGGTTCTACACGGCGACGTTCCCGGTGTCGGCGAACGGCGTCGGCCCGGTCACCCTGACCGGCACGAAGCCGCTGCTGCGCCCGGACGGCACGCCGTACCCGCCGCTCACGCAGAACGATCCGGCGAAGCCGCAGAACGAGCAGACGATCGACCCCGAAGAGCTGCGCGTCGACCCGTGGACCGGCGGCTACTACTGGTCGCAGGAGGGCGAGCGGACGGCGACGACGCTGATCGACCCGTCGATCCGCGAGGCGCGCCGCGACGGCGAATACGTCCGCGACCTGCCGATCCCGGCGAACGAAAAGATGACGCCGGCGGCGGGGCCGCGCCAGAACCTGGCCCTCGAAGGCCTCACCTTCGCCGGGTTCGGGTCGCTGATCGCCAGCGAGCTCGAAGGCCCGCTGCTTCAGGACGGCTCGATGCCGACGACGACGGCCGGCGCGCTGTCGCGGATCACCCTGCAGTCCCGGTTCGGTCCGGTCTTCGCGCAGTATGCCTACCCGCAGGAGCCGATTTTCGCGTCACCGGTGCCCGCTGGCGCGTTCGCCACCACGGGCGTGTCCTCGATGCTGGCCGTCGACCAGGCCGACCCGACGAAGTTCCTGATGATGGAACGCTCGTTCGTCACCGGCGTCGGCAACAAGGTCCGCGTCTACGAGATCGACACCAAGGGCGCAACGAACGTCCTGAACGTCAAGTCCCTGAGCGACGCGAAGCACGTCAAGCCGGTGAAGAAGCGGCTCCTCTTCGACGCGGCCGACCTCGGATTGTCCACTGTGGACAACCTGGAGGGCATGACCTGGGGTCCGAAGCTGCCGAACGGCGAGCGCAGCTTGATCATCGTCAGCGACGACAACTTCTCGGCGACGCAGGTCACCCAGTTCGCCGCACTGGCGGTCCCCTCCGAACGGCTTTGACCAGCAAGTTACGATGTGCACATGAACACGGCTCGGCGGCTCCTTAGCCTGCCGCGCTGACCAGGCCCGGCCTGGCCGGCGCGGCGACCCCTCATGCCCTGGTGGCTGAGGGGTCGAGTTGTTTCTGGAGCGGCTGTATCGATGAGCTCTCGGCGGGGAAAAGTGCCTCGAGCTTGAAACGAAGGAAGACGTCATGACTGAGGCGACAGGGACTGACGTCCCGGCGCACCGCTACACGGCCGCGCTGGCGGGTCAGATCGAGCAGCGCTGGCAGGACCACTGGGCCGACCAGGGCACCTTCCACGCGCCCAACCCCGTCGGGCCGCTCGCCGTCGAGGGGCAGCCGGTACCCAGCGACAAGCTGTTCGTCCAGGACATGTTCCCGTACCCGTCGGGCTCCGGCCTGCACGTCGGGCACCCGCTGGGCTTCATCAGCACCGACGTCTTCGCCCGGTACCACCGGATGATCGGGCGCAACGTGCTGCACACGATGGGCTTCGACGCGTTCGGCCTGCCGGCCGAGCAGTACGCGGTCCAGACCGGGCAGCACCCGCGCAAGACGACCGAGGAGAACATCCGGACCTACCTGCGCCAGATCCGGCGCCTGGGCCTGGGCCACGACGAACGCCGTCGCATCTCCACGATCGACCCAGAGTACTACCGCTGGACGCAGTGGATCTTCCTGCAGATCTTCAACTCCTGGTACGACACGGAGGCGGGCAAGGCGCGGCCGATCGCCGAGCTGGAGGCCGCGTTCGCCGACGGCTCGCGTCCCACGCCGGACGGCCGTGACTGGGCGGCGCTGTCCGCCGTCGAACGGAAGCAGGTGATCGACGACCACCGGCTGGTGTACATCTCCGAAGCGCCGGTCAACTGGTGTCCGGGCCTGGGCACCGTGCTGTCGAACGAAGAGGTCACCGCCGACGGCCGCAGCGAGCGCGGCAACTTCCCCGTCTTCCGCCGCAACCTGCGGCAGTGGATGATGCGGATCACCGCGTACGCCGATCGCCTGGTCGACGACCTGGACCTGCTGGACTGGCCGGAAAAGGTCAAGTCCATGCAGCGGAACTGGATCGGCCGCTCGCACGGCGCCCGCGTCACGTTCAAGACCGGTGACGACGCGATCGAGGTCTTCACGACCCGGCCGGACACGCTGTTCGGCGCCACGTACATGGTGCTGGCGCCGGAGCACCCGCTGGTCGACAAGCTGACGACGGCCGCTTGGCCCGACGGCGTCGACGAGCGCTGGACCGGTGGGGCCGCGACGCCCGCCGAGGCGATCAAGGAGTACCGCGTCGCCGCGTCGCGGAAGTCCGAGCTGGACCGGCAGGAGAACAAGGAGAAGACCGGCGTCTTCACCGGCGCGTACGCGACGAACCCGGTCAACGACAAGCAGATCCCGATCTTCGTCGCCGACTACGTGCTGATGGGCTACGGCACCGGCGCGATCATGGCCGTCCCGGGCCAGGACGTCCGCGACTGGGAGTTCGCCGAGAAGTTCGGGCTGGAGATCATCCGGACCGTGCAGCCGTCCGAAGGGTTCGACGGCAAGGCGTACACGGGTGACGGCCCGGCGATCAACTCGAGCTTCCTGGACGGCATGGACGTCGCCGAAGCCAAGAAGACGATCATCGACTGGCTGGCCGAAAAGGGTGCCGGCACCGGGACCGTCCAGTACAAGCTGCGCGACTGGCTGTTCTCGCGCCAGCGCTACTGGGGCGAGCCGTTCCCGGTGGTCTACGACGAAGACGGCGAAGTCCACGCCGTCCCCGAGTCGATGCTGCCGATCGAGCTGCCCGAGGTCGCCGACTACTCGCCGGTGACGTTCGACCCCGAGGACCGCGACTCGATGCCGTCGTCCCCGCTGGCCCGCGCGACGGACTGGGTCGAGGTCGAGCTGGACCTGGGCGATGGCCCGAAGACCTACCGCCGCGACATCAACACGATGCCGAACTGGGCGGGTTCGTGCTGGTACCAGCTGCGCTACGTGGACCCGACGAACTCGGAAACGTTCTGCGCGCCGGAAAACGAGCAGTACTGGATGGGCCCGCGCCCCGGCGAGTACGGCGCGGACGACACCGGCGGCGTGGACCTGTACGTCGGCGGCGTCGAGCACGCGGTGCTGCACCTGCTGTATTCGCGGTTCTGGCACAAGGTGCTGTTCGACCTGGGCCACGTGACGTCCAAGGAGCCGTACCGGAAGCTGTTCAACCAGGGCTACATCGAGGCGTACGCGTACACCGACGCGCGCGGCGTCTACGTCCCGGCCGAGCAGGTCGAGGAGCGCGACGGGAAGCACTTCTTCAACGGCGAAGAGGTCACCCAGGAGTACGGCAAGATGGGCAAGAGCCTGAAGAACGTCGTCACGCCGGACGAGATGGCCGAGAACTACGGCGCCGACACGTTCCGCTTCTACGAGATGGCGATGGGCCCGCTGGCGATGTCGCGCCCCTGGGCGACCAAGGACGTCGTCGGGGCGCACCGGTTCCTGCAGCGGCTGTGGCGCCTGGTCGTCGACGAGTCGACCGGCGAGCTGCGGGTGTCCACTGAGGACGCTTCCGAGGCGGATCGCAAGGTGCTGCACAAGACCATCGCGGGCGTTCGCGAGGACTACGCGGAGATGCGGTTCAACACGGCCGGCGCGAAGCTGATCGAGTTGAACAACCACGTCACCAAGGTGTACGGCGGGGCCACGTCGACGCCGCGCGAGCTGGCCGAGCCGCTGGTGCTGATGCTGGCGCCGCTGGCCCCGCACCTGGCCGAAGAGCTGTGGCACCGGCTGGGCCACGTGGACTCGCTGGTGCAGGGCCCGTTCCCGGTGGTGGACGAGAAGTACCTGGTCGAGGACTCGGTCGAGTACCCGATCCAGGTCAACGGCAAGGTCCGCTCCCGGGTGACGGTCGCGGCTTCCGCGTCGACGGACGAGGTCCAGGCCGCCGCCCTGGCGGACGAGAAGGTCGCGGCAATGGTCGGCGACGGCTCGCCCCGCAAGGTGATCGTGGTGCCGGGGCGGCTGGTCAACATCGTCCTGTAGCGCTCTGTCGGAAAGCCGCCGGTGCTTCTTCGGTGTTCTCGATTTGATTGAGCCGTCAACGAAAACGGCTCGATCGAAGGAGAACCGGGAATGACCCTCGACGGCAAGGTGGCCCTGGTGACGGGCGGCAGCCGTGGCATCGGCGCGGCCACCGCACTGCGGCTCGCCGAGGACGGCGCCGACGTTGCGCTGACGTATGTGAACAACGCCGCGCGGGCGGCCGAGGTGGTCGAACAGATCAAGCACCTCGGCCGCCGCGCGCTGGCGATCCAGGCGGATTCGGCGGACGCGGCCGCGGTGTCGGCGGCGGTTTCGGCGACCGTCGCGGAGTTCGGCCGGCTCGACGTCCTGGTCAACAATGCGGGCGTCGGGTTCGTCGGCGCATTCACCGAGACCGCGATCGAGGACGTCGACCGCGTGCTGGCGGTGAACGTCCGCGGCGTGTTCGCCGCGACGCAGGCGGCGGCCGGTGTCCTGGCCGACGGCGGTCGCGTGATCACGATCGGCAGCTGCGTCACCGACCGCGTGCCCGGCCCGGGCATGGCGCTGTACGCGACGAGCAAGGCGGCGATGGTCGGCCTGACCAAGGCTTTGGCCCGCGAACTCGGCCCGCGCGGCATCACGGTGAACCTGGTCCACCCGGGTCCGACGGACACGGAGATGAACCCGGCCGACGGTCCGTATGCGGCCGACCAGCGCGCCCTGACGGCGTTCGACCGCTACGGGTCGCCGTCCGAGGTGGCCGCGGCGGTGTCGTACCTGGCGGCCCCGGCCAGCGCGTACGTGACGGCGGCGGTGCTCTCGGTGGATGGCGGCCACGCGGCCTAACCGGAGTAGAGCCCGATCTCCCGGGCGAGGTCGGTGAGCATCGCCTCGAACAGGACGTCCGGTTTGGACATCGGGATCGGGTAGTTGCCGAAGACCTCGAGCGTGACGTGCCCGTAGAGCCGGGCCCAGAACTGGATCATCAGGTACGTCACGCCGAGGTCGATCTTCTCCACCGGCACACCCTGATCGGACTCGACGAGCACGGCGACCAGCGACTCCTGGAAGGTCTTCAGGTCGTCCCGCAGCTCGTCGGGCACGCCGCTGGCCGAGGGCAAGACGATGTCGTGGCGGGCGAGCACCCGCCCGGCGGCGGCGAGGAAGATCCGCCCGAACGGCTCGTCGACCCGGCTCAGCGCACTCCCCGACGTCGACCCGACGCCGCCGGTCGGCGACGCGAAGACCAGCGTGAATTCCTTCGTGTGGGTGAGCGCCCACCGCCGGAAGCCCTTGCAGATGGCGAACAGCTGCAGCACCCCGTCGTCCGGCAGCTCGGCGATCTCCTCGGCGAGGTCGTCGGCCAGGTCGGCGCAGACGTCCAGCCGCAGGTTCTCGACGAGGTCGTCCCGGGACTCGTAGTACCGGTAGAGCGCGGGCGCGGTGATCCCCAGCTCCCGTGCGATGGCGCGCAGGGTGACCGCCTCCGGCCCCTGCTCGACGAGCAGTTTCCGGGCGGTCCGCCGGATGTCCTGTTCGGTAGCCGCACGCGCGCGACCCCTTCGAGTGGGGTGGCTCATCCGAACAGTCTAGGTGGTTGGTACGACAGATTTTGCATCAACGCGAGGTCTGCCGTAACGAAAAGGTGCAGCTCAGGCCCGCGCCTTGAGGTTGGTCAGCACCGTGTCGGCCACCCCGCGCCCGAGCTGGCAGGCGTCCTTGCCGGCCTGGACCGCCGAGTCGCCGATGCTGAGCGAGACCGAGTAGGCGAGGTTGTCCGCGACGCCGACGACGATCACGCAGGCACGGTTGTCTGTCGTTCCGGCGTCAACGTAGCCCACCGCCGGATAACCCTGGATCGGTTCCAGGTCGTCCACCCAGCGCTTGGCCTTCGGCTTCACGTTCTTGTAGGCGAGGCTCAATCCTTGCCCGGACTTGGTGTCGTACCCGACCAGGATTCCGGCTGCCGTTCCCGAGGCGCTGGCCCAGTCGCACGTGGGGCCCAGTTCGGTGTCGCTCGTCTTCGGGGCGGTCGGTTTCCCGAGGTACCCCGTGAGCTGTTCGGACGTCAGAGCCGAATCGCAGGGGCTGCCCTCCAGTGCGGCCGCCGGCAGCGGGTTGCCCACCTTCGGTGCCCCGCTGTTCGGCAGTTCCGCGCTGCTGCTGGTCGATGCGGGGCCGGCCGTGCCGTTCGTCGGGGTCTTGCCGGTGCACGAGGTCAACAACGCAGTCCCCAAAGTGACTGCTGTGGCGGCCAGGAGAACATGACGCCTCATTCGAGCGACCCCTTGATCGTCTTGGTCGAGTCTGCTGCTTGCTGATCCGCGGCCTCGGTGATGCCGAGTGCCTGCTGCAACTTCTGGATCAACTCCGTGAGGTAGTTGAACTGGTAGTGCAGGTGGCCTTCGTAGTACGCGCCTGCCTCGTTGATCCCGTTCGGCCCGTTGACCGCCGCTTGGCTGACCGGTTCTTCCGCCGGCGGTGTCGCCTGCATCAAGTACCGCGCCTTTCGCAACTGCTCGGCGAGTCCTTCACGTTGAGTTTTGGCCTTCTCGAGCATCGCGCGCATTTCGGCCGAGCTCATCGCGAAGCCTTGCCCACCAGCGGGAGACGATCCTCCGCTCGGCATGTCCGTCGCCATGAAGTTGATCCCGCTGAACATCGAACCGGTCATCGTCCTCCCCCTAACCCGTTCAGGGTCGCGTACAGGACATCGGTCAGCGCACCCCGGGTCCCCGGCTGGAAGCTGACCATCCGCTCGCGCCCCGGATACACATACGTCAGCACCCGCCCGGTCCCGGCGACGTCCACCGCTGTGATCGGCGCGCTGCGAATCCCCCGGTTCACGGCGTAGCACTGGTGCAGCCCCGTCCGCCGCGCCGCCATCAGCCGCCGCGCCCACGGCAACGGGTCGCGGCCCCGGTCGACGGTCGGGTCGTCGAGGTCGTACGAATCTTCGACGGCGCGGCCCGAGAACCGCGCTTCCGGAATCGAGACCGGCGAAATCCGTGCGGGCGGCACCGGCGGCAGCACGTCCACCAGCGACTCCGCGAGCCGCGACGGTTCCACGGCGTCGATCCGGACCGTGTCGTCCTTCCGGATGAGCCGGAGCGCGTCGGGGCCGGCTGCCGACACGAGGACCGCGCCTGACTCGTCCGCTTCGAGGTCGCCCAGCCACGCCGTGAACTGGTGGGCGCCCTTCGCCAGGATGCGCAGGACGTCGCGGAATTCGCGCGTCAACGTGCCGCCCGTGGCGAGCCGGAGCGACGCCAGGACGTCGAGGACCTTCTCGTCGAGCCGCTTGCGGGTTTCGTCGCCGAGCCAGAGGTTGTCGGCGCCCAGGACCGCGGGCGGTGTGCCGTGTCGCTCCCACTCCCACGCGGTGAGCAGAGCGGCCTTGGGCAGGAAGATCACAGCCCGATCACTGGGGGCACCGTCCGCTCGTCGGAGCCACCGAAGATGCTCTCCGGATCCGCCTCCACCAGGTACGACGCACGCTGGTGCTCCGTGTCCTCCTCGCCTTTGCCGCCCTTCGCGCCCTGGCCCATGCCGCCCATCCCCGGCGAGCCCGGTTTGCCCGCCGCGCCGCCACGGATCCCGCCGGCCGAGCCGGGACGCCCTTCGCCGGGGACGCCGGCTCCGCTCGCCGCACCCGGGCCTCGGGCACCTGAGCCGGTGCCGCTGCCCGCGCCGGTGCCGCTGCCCGCGCCGGACGACGAGCCCGGCCCGAAGCCGCTGCCACCAGGGCCGAAGCCCGGCCCGAAACCGCCTCCGGGACCCGACCCGGGGCCGAAGCCCCCCGGTCCCGTCCCCGGTGGCTGGTAGCCCGGCGGGTACTGCGTCGATGGCGGCACGTAACCCTGCGCGCGAACACTGTCGTCCACGCCGGAGGTGTGCGAACCCGGCGGTGTGACGTGCCCCGGCGGCGGCGCGACCTGGCCTGGCGGCGTGACGTGCCCCGGCGGTGGTGGCTGGACGACCGGCGGGTGAACGGCAGGCGGCTGCACCTGGGTGCCGATCGACCGGTCGTCGTCGCCACCCGTCCGGGTGCCCTTGCGAGAGGGCGGCTCGACCGGCTTCTTCGGTTCCTGCACCGTGAAGTCGCCGCCGGTGTACGCGCCGAGCTGGCCGTAGTCGATCGTCCGGGCCGCGGTGTTCGAGCTGGTCTGCTGCGAATACGCGGTGTACCGCTCGACGTTCTCCTGGGCCTTCCGGTTGTACTGGTTGATCTTGTCTTCGGTGTCGGTGTCCCACGGCGTCACGACGTCCCAGGCGCTGCGCGTCGGCGGCTGGTCGGTGACGTCCGGGTGCAGCGAGTTCTTCAGCTGGTGGAACTGCTCGATCTGCGCCTGGGCCAGCGTCGAGTTGCGATCCAGCGTCGCGGATGCCGAGGTGGCCGACGCCGTCAACGGCTGGAGCCGCTCCCGGGCCATGTCCGACGCGCCGCCGGTCCACGCGGACTCGAGATCGGCGGTCAGTTCACGGGTGCCCTGCTCGAGCTGGCGCTGGTAGGTCGACTGGTCGACACCGGCCTGGTGCACGTCCTGCAGCGACTTGGTGCCGGGACCGTTGTGCACGGCCTGGACCAGCTGACCGGGTGACAGCCCGGAAGCCTGCGGGTTCGCCGCCCCGGTGCCGGTCTGCGAGCCGACGTAGGCGCCCGCGACCGCGCCGGGCAGCCCACCCGCGAGCAGGCCGACGCCCGCGCCGGTCAGGACGTTGCCGAGCCGCTCGCCACCCGACTGGACGGCGTGCGCGATCTCCGACCCGGCGTGCTTGGCAGCGTCGAGCATGTCGCCGAACAACCCCACCGAACAGCGCTCCCCTCGCGTTCGATCTCCCCTCTTGCGTCACGGACAATACCCCACCGGTTACCGGCTGTGCGGCGAATCGGCCAGGTCAGGCGTTTGCACCTGCCACCGGATCAGCGGGCGCAGCAGCCACATGCAGATGACGACCATGCCGAGCGCCCCGAAGAAGTGCACGGCCCAGGCCCCGATCAGCGACGGGCCGCCCCATGACCCGGCGGCTCCGGCCTCGGTCCAGAAGAACCCGAAGGTTCCGATCCGCCCGACGAGGTACCAGACCAGCAAGGCGATCGGAAAAGCCGCGACGGCGGCGCCGAAGCCACCTCGCTTCGGCTCGGCGCCGAGCCACCGCCGCGCGAGCCACCGCCGCGCTTTCGGACCGGCCAGGTACGCGGGCAGCGCGAGGGCTGCGTAGATCGTCCGTTTCCAGTCAGAGATGGTCATGTAGAGCACAGTAGGAGCCGCTGACCAGCGCGAACACCAGGATTGCCACCCGGATGAGGTGAGGAAAACCGGAACTCCCGCGAAACTGTCGGGGCGGTATGCCACACTCGGTCGCCGAATGGCTACTGACGTGAACGGGGAGGTTCGCGTGTCGAACCCTGAGCAGCTGATCGCGGACTTCGAAGCCCGGATGGCGAAGTCCCGGCGCAAAGCTGATCGGATGGTCAGCGAGATCGAAGCGGTCTCGGTTTCCGAGCGCAGCAAAGACGGCCAGATCGGGGTGAAGGTCGACCACGCCGGCAACCTCGTCGGCCTGGAGATCGGCCTGGGCGTACGGGACAAGCCCGACCTCGCCGAGGAGATCCTCCGCACCGTCAAGTCCGCCCAGAGCAAGCTCGCCTGGGCGGTACAGGCCGGAGTCACCGATCCGGTCGGCCCCGAAGTGATGAACCAGCTGGTCAGCCGGCTCGAGCAGGCCTTCCCGGCACCCGAACCGGAAGGGTTCGCCCCGCCGCCGGCCGCGCCGCGCGACGAGGGCGACCGGTTCGTGCCGGAAGAGGAGCGGCAGCTGCCCACGCCGCCGAAATCGCCGGAGCCGCCGCGCGCGCCGCGCCCGTCGTCCGACGAAGGCCGCGACGACGACTACTTCAGCGACGGCGACTACCTGCGCTGAAGCGCGGGCGAGGGAGGGGAACCATGGCCGGACCAGGCGGCCCGGGCTTCGCGGTCGACCCGCAGGAGCTGCGGAAACACCGCGAGAACATCGAGGCGATCACCGACCGGATCGACAAGTGCACGGAAGCCGCCCGCGCGACCGAGCACCCCGAAGCGTTCGGCCTGCTCGGCATCCCGCTCGCGGCGATCTGCGCGCTCGCCCAGCAGGCGGCGGAGATCGCGATCGAATCGGCGTCGACGTCGTCCTACGACCATTCGGCCCGCATTCAGCTGTGGCAGCAGCTGAAGGAAGCCGACGAGGCGGAGTTCAAGGACGTCTTCAAGGTGGAGGACTGAGCCTTGGCCGAAAACTCGCTGATCAAGACGGACGCAGCGGACGACCGCAAGGTTTGGGAGGGTGCCGGCCTCGTCCAGGACTTCCTGGACGCGGGCGCCGCCGTTGCCGACGGCAACTGGACCGAAGGCCTGGTTGACGCCGCGTTCGGTGCCGGCGACATCGCGGAACTCGTGGCGGATCCGATCGGGACACTCGCTTCGGCCGCCGTCGGCTGGGCGATGGAGTTCTTCCCGTGGCTGCGTGAGCCGCTCGACTGGCTCACGGGTGACCAGACCGCCCTGGAGAACATGGTCGGGACCTGGGAGAACGTCGGCAAGGAACTGGAGAAGATCAGCACCGACCTCCAGGACACCGTCAAGAAGGACAGCGCCGCCTGGGAAGGCGCCTCGGCCGACGCCTACCGTGCCTTCGCCGAAGATCGCGCGGCGACGTACGCGGGGGTCGCGACCGGCGCCAACGCGATCGCGAAGCTGGTCGACATCTGCAAGACGATCCTGAGCGTCGTGCGCTCGATCGTGCGCGACCTGATTTCCGATTGCGTCGGCAAGCTCATCAGCATCGCCTGCCGGTTCCCGGGCCCGGCCCTGCCGGTGGGCATGGCCACCGAGGGCACCGCGGAAGCCGTCAAGACCGGCAGCAAGTGCATGGAGTGGATCAAGAAGCTGCTGAAGGCCTTCAAGAAGGCGCAGGAGCTGTTCCACCGCATCAGCGACATCTTCCGGCGGGTCAAGGGTGCCCTGAAGCGCGGCGCGGAGAGCTTGCCCGGCCCGCTCAAGAAGGTCGGCAAGCTGATCAAGGACGAACCGCGCGACACCCGGACGTTCCTCGAAAAGGTCAAAGATGAACGGCCTGACCGGAAGCGGTGGAAGGAGATCGTCTCCTCGGACAAGCCGCTCGGGGAGAACCTCGAGAACGTCGGCAAGGAGTTCCGCAGCGACGTCCGGAAGGAGTTCGGCGAGAAGTTCGGGGAGAACTTCGGCAAGGAGGTCTGGGACGACGCCAAGAAGGAATGGCGCAAGGAGTCCCGGAAGAAGAAGGCCGAAGGGCTCGACGACTGGGCGGGCGGGGACGACGACGATGCCCCGGAGAAGGAGACCACCGGCCGGTCCCCAGTCTTCGAACAGCCGGGCACGCAGCGGATTTCGGGGTCGATCGAGTGACCGGGCCGCAGGGTGATCGACTCGTCGTTTCGCGGACGGATGGGCCGCACTGGATCCTGGCCGGCGTGCTCCTGTGCGTGGCCGGCGGATTCTTCTGGATGGCCTTGGCGGCCACGCCACAGGGTCCTCGCGTGCCCGGGTGGGTCTTCGGCGGAAGCTTCGGACTGCTGGGGCTGAACCTGGTCTTCCGGTCGCTGAAGAAGCCGGTCCGGAACGAGCTCGTCATCGAGCCCGCCGGGATCTCCCGGGTGATCGGCGGAGTCGCGTGGGCACTGCGATGGGATGAACTCCGGGCGGCTTCGGTCGTCAAGGGCACCCAGAAGGGCGCCCGTCACCAGGTCGTGCTCAGCCCGGCGGACGACCGGTTCGAAAGCCGCAGCCGGAGCCTCGTCCGCATCGGCGACGGCGGCTTCCTGGTGGCCGGGCTCGAGCTGTACGAGACTGAAGTCCCGCGCGTGCGGGAGCTGCTGGCCAAGCACGTCGGCGTCACGCCCGAACGGGTCCCCGACACCCAGGCTCCCGCGCCACCGCCGCCGGTTCGGCCGACGGTGCCGGAGTGGGTGCCGCCGCCGGTCGAGCCGTCCGGTTCCGTCACGATCCACGTCAACGGCTGGAACCGGGTGCTGCTGCGCTGGCTGCGGTTCTTCGCCCTCATGATCGAGGTGGGGCTCGGCGCGGTGATCGAGTTCGGCCCGCGGAACGGGATCCGCACCGCGTGCCTCGTCGTGTTCATCGCCGTCTTCGCCGGCATGTCCTGGGTGGCGGTCCTCGAACAACAGAGCCGCGCCCGGAAGGCGCGGGTCCTGCTGGAGCTTTCGGCCGCCGGCCTCCGGTGGACGACGTACTACCGGAAGTTCACGATCTCCTGGGCGGAGCTCGCGGAGCTGAGGCTGCCGTCCGGTCACCTCGAGTTCCGGCCCGCCGCCGACGGCTTCCCGCTCGACCGTCCGGACCTCGAGCCCCTGCGGCTGGGCGACGGCTGGTACCGGATGCCGCGCACACTGAGCGCGACGGCGGTGAGGCAGTTCGAAACGCACATCCGGAGCGTCTTGCCTGCCGGAGTGCCCCTGGCGCTCGGCCGGGGGTGACGGGGGCGCCGCCGACGCCGATCACTCGGGGGGCTACGTGATCGGCGCCGGCGACCCGATGCCCTGCCCGGCTCGCGCCGGTTGGGGCAACGTCACCACGTCTCCGCGATGACGCACCAGGAGAGCGGGACCGGGGCCACGAAGTGACGGCCGGGGGACAGGCATCCCCCGATCGAGTGACAGGCTTCCGCTGCTCGCATGATTGTCGCACTCAGCCCCGGATAAGTTACAAAAACCTTCACTTTCCCCTTGCTTGCCGGGGCTGACCTGGTCCGGACCGGTTTCTGGCACAGTGCGGGTATGAACTCCGACGTCCTCGTTGTGGGATCCGCCAATGCCGACCTCGTCGTCGCGGTGGATCGGCGGCCGGGCGGTGGGGAGACGGTGCTGGCCGGCGACACCGTGCTCTCGCCGGGCGGCAAGGGCGCCAACACGGCGGTCGCGGCGGGCCGGCTCGGCGCGGACGTCGCGCTGCTCGGGGCCGTCGGCGACGATCCCTACGGCAGGCTGCTGCTCGATTCGCTCCGCGCCGCCGGCGTCGACACCGGGCTCGTGCGCACCAGCGAACGGCCGACCGGCATCGCCTACATCACCGTCACCCCGGACGGCGAGAACTCGATCCTCGTCTCCCCCGGCGCCAACTCCAGCCTGGAGCCCGCCGATGTCGACGCCGTTTTCGACGGGGTGGAGATCATGGTCGTCTCCCTGGAGGTGCCGCTGCCGACCGTCGAGCACGCCGTCGCGCGGGCCGCCGAAAAGGGCGTGCGGGTGCTGCTGAACCTGTCGCCGGCGGCGAAGCTCTCCCCGGAGACGCTGGCCAGGCTCGACGTCCTGCTGGTCAACGAGCACGAGGCCGCCTGGCTCACCGGACCCGGCGCGGATTTCCGGAAGCTGCTCGACCTCGGGCCGCGCGCGGCCGTCGTCACGCTCGGCGCGGCCGGCGCCGTCGTCGTCGAAGCCGGGTCGGTGAGCCGCGTGGAGTCGCCGAAGGTCGAGGCCGTGGACACCACCGGAGCCGGGGACGCCTTCGCCGGCGCGCTCGCCGCGTCGCTCGCCGACGGTGCCGACCTGGTCTCCGCGGCGAAGCGAGCCGTGCGCGTCGCGGCGTTCAGCGTGACCCGGCATGGCGCGCAGCCGTCCTACCCCACCGCCGCCGACCTGGGGGAATGATCACCCGCGTCGCCGTGTTGCAAGTCACATGGGCGACTCGTTCGACTCGGCCTGGTGGCGTGGCTACGCGGCTCAGCTGCGGGCGATCGCGGACGCACGCCGTCCCGACCGGCTCGCGATCATGCCGCTCGACGAAACCCTCAAGGCGCTCGGCAAGCAGACCGAGCTCGACGAAGGCGTCTACGACGTGCCGCTGGAGGGGGTCGTCGGCACGGTCGCGCGCGCCGGGGACTTCGACCGCGAGTTCCGGCCACGCAACCGTGCCCTGCGCGACCGCTGGGAGCACCTGACGCGGACGTCGGCGGACTTGCCGCCGGTGCGGCTCGTGCGCCTGTCCGACATGTTCTTCGTCGAGGACGGCCACCACCGCGTCGGCATCGCCCGGGCGCGCGGCGTCCGGACCATCCGCGCGCGGGTCCGGTGGATCGGCACGGTCGCCTGTGCGCTGCGTTGCCTGACGCTCGCCGACCTGCCGTCGAAGACCGCCGAGCGCATGTTCCTCGAGCGCGTACCGCTGCCGGACGACGTCCGCCTCGGGCTGTGGCTCGACGACCCGGCCGACTGGTTCCGGCTCGCCGACTCGGCCGAGGCCTGGGGTTTCCGCCGTATGCTGGCCGGACGGCCCGTGCGCAGCCGCGACGAATTGGCCGACTCCTGGTGGCGCGAGGAGGTCCAGCCGGTGCTCGACCAGGTACGGCAGCGCGGTTTGTGCCCGCCACCACGAGATATCCAGGCCTACCTGAGCTATGGTCTAGACCATGCCTGAGTTTGATGCCGCCTCCGCCGGGTCCGATGCCGCCTCCGCGGGAAAGAGTGTGTCGGCTGTCGATGCCGCCTCCGCGGGGTCCCTGACCGGGGTCGCCGTCAGCCCCGGCCGGGCGAGTGGTCCCGTCGTCCGGGTCGCGGAGCCGCTCGGCGAGCCCGCCGCGACCCCCACCCCGGCCGACCCGGCCGCCGAGGCCGCCCGGATCGCTCCCGCGGCCGCGATCGTCGCCGGCCGGCTGGAGAAGCAGGCCGAGACCGCCACCGGCGAGGCCGCGACCATTCTCATCACCACCGCGGCGATGGCGGCCGACCCGGCGCTCACCGCCCAGGCCGAAACGCTGGTCAAGACGCAGGGCTTGCCCGCCGGGCGCGCTGTCTACCAAGCCGCCGAAGGCTTCGCCGAAGCGCTGGCCGCGGCCGGCGGGTACATGGCCGAGCGCGTCCGCGACGTCCGCGACGTGCGCGACCGGCTGATCGCCGAGCTGCTCGGCATCGCGCCGCCGGGGGTGCCCGAGCTGGCGGCGCCGAGCGTCCTGGTCGCCCGCGACCTGGCCCCGGCCGACACCGCCGGCCTCGACCCGGCGAAGGTCCTCGCCCTGGTCACCGAAGAGGGCGGCCCCACCAGCCACACCGCGATCCTGGCGCGGGCGCTGGGCATCCCGGCCGTTGTCGCGGTGCGCGGGCTGCTCGCGCTGGACGCGCAAGCGCTTGCGGTCGACGGCGACACGGGCACGGTCGAGATCGCGGACCCGTCGGCCCCGGTCGTCACGGCGACGGTGGCCCAGCTCGCCGAGTGGAACGGCACGGGCGCAACGGCCGACGGCCACCGCGTGAAGGTCTACGGCAACGTCGGCTCCCCGGCCGACGCCCAGGCCGCCGCCGACGCGGGCGCCGAAGGGGTCGGCCTGTTCCGCACGGAGTTCTGCTACCTCGACGCCTCGGACGAGCCATCGGTCGCCGACCAGCGCGCGGCGTACACGGCGGTGCTTTCGCCGTTCCGCGGCAAGCCGGTGATCGTGCGGACCCTCGACGCGGGCGCCGACAAGCCTCTGGCGTTCCTGTCCCCGGAAGCCGAGCCGAACCCGGCGCTGGGCGTCCGCGGCCTGCGCGTGGCGTTCGACCGCCCCGAGGTGCTGGACCGCCAGCTCGAGGCCATCGCGGGCGCGGCCGAAGATTCCGGCGCCGAGGTGTCGGTGATGGCCCCGATGGTGGCCACGGTCGAGGAAGCGGCCTGGTTCGCGTCCCGGGTGCGGGCGGCGGGCATCGCCCGGGCGGGCGTGATGATCGAGATCCCGGCGGCGGCGCTGAGCGCCCGCGAGATCCTGGAAGCGGTGGACTTCGTCTCGGTGGGCACGAACGACCTGGCCCAGTACACGTTCGCGGCGGACCGCCAGCTGGGCGCGGTGGCCAAGCTCAACGACCCGTGGCAGCCGGCCCTCTTGCGCCTGCTGAAGCTGATCGGCGACGCGGCCAAGGCCACCGGCAAGCCGGCCGGCGTCTGCGGCGAAGCGGCAGCCGACCCGCGGTTGGCCCTGGTCCTGGCGGGCCTGGGCCTGACCAGCTTGTCGATGAACGCCCCGGCAGTCCGCGCGGTGGGAGCAAGCCTGGCGGCGGCAACCCTCGCGGAGTGCGAAGCCTTGGCGGAAGCAACCTTGGCCACAACGGACCCGGCATCAGCCCGCGCCGCGGCGCGCCCCTGAAGAATCGCCACCGTAGGCCGGGTGCGGGCCCGGCCGGACCGACGCGCGGGCCGCTGAGCTCCGCTTGACGGTGCCCGTTTTGGCCGTGCTTGCCCCTGGGCCCGGGTCGCTCCGAGTCGATGCGCCTGGGTTCGGGTCGGCCTGTTCCGCCGACTTCACTTTCGCCCGGCTCGCCATGGCCCGACCGCCTTGGCGAGCCGACCTCGCTTGACCGCCGAACCCGGCGCCGACCTGCCATATCGCCCGGCCCGTTCGTTTCGCCCCAGCGCGAATCATGCCGCCGCCCGCGGGGGATCCCCCCACTTTCAGTCTATCGGTTATCACCGACAGTGCTGACTTGTGCGACTCTGGAACAGCGTGGTTGTCCACATTTATCGAGGGGTGTGGGCAACCCGCCTCGAGCTCGTGAATGCCGTCCCGACATCTCCGGGACGGCCTTCGCCGCGTTCGATCAGAAAAGATTCCGGGCGTTGTCGATCCCGCCCGTGGCCGCTCGACGAAGAGGTGAGAAGCGAAGCACCCGAGTCGAGAGGACCTCACCATGACCGCCACCATCTCCGGCCCGGCCGAAGCCGGCGCCGCGGCCGGTGCCCAGGCACGAGCCGTCCGGGCCGGGCGTCGGGAGTGGATCGGGCTGGCCGTGCTGGCCTTGCCCACCCTGCTCGTCTCGCTCGACGTCTTCGTCCTCGTGCTCGCCCTGCCGAAACTCGCCCTCAGCCTGCACGCCGATGGCACCGAACAGCTCTGGATCATGGACACCTACGGCTTCATGGTCGCCGGGTTCATGGTCACCATGGGGACCCTCGGCGACCGGATCGGCCGCCGGAAACTCCTCCTCATCGGCGCCGCCGCCTTCGGGGGTGCCTCCGTTCTCGCCGCCTTCTCCACCAGTGCCGGCATGCTCATCGCCGCTCGGGCCGCGCTCGGGATCGCCGGAGCCACGCTCGGTCCCTCGACCCTCTCGCTCATCGGCACCCTGTTCGAAAACCCGCGGCAGCGGGCCGAAGCCATCGGGATCTGGGCCGGCTGCTTCACCGTCGGCGCGATCGTCGGGCCGATGGTCGGCGGCTTCATGCTCGAACACTTCTGGTGGGGCTCGGTCTTCCTGCTCGGCGTCCCCGCCATGGTCCTTCTCCTCGTCATCGGCCCGAAGCTGCTGCCGGAGTACCGGGACGAGACCGCCGGACGCCTCGACCTGCCGAGCGTCGCCCTCTCCCTCGGCGCGATCCTGCCCGCCGTCTACGGCGTCAAGGAACTCGCCCGCGATGGCGTCCACCTCACCGCGCTGCTCGCCCTCGGGGCCGGCCTGGTCATCGGGTACGTCTTCGTCAGGCGGCAGCGCGCTCTCGCCGACCCGCTCATCGACTTCAGCCTGTTCGCCGCGAAGGCGTTCCGCACCACCCTCGGCGGGATGCTGCTGTTCAGCATGCTCGGCGGCACCACCATGCTGTTCGTCGCGCAGTTCTTCCAGCTCGCGCAGCACCTGTCGCCGGTCGGGGCCGCGCTGGGGCTGCTGCCCGGGATGGCCGGTTCGACCGTCAGCTTCCTCGCCGCTCCCGTGCTCGCCCGCCGGGTCCGGCCCGGCGCGCTGATCGCCGGCGGGGTGGCGCTCGCCGCGGCCGGCATGGCGATCCTCGCCCTCGTCGAGCCCGCGGCCGGACCGGTGTGGCCGGCTCTCGGGTTCGCCGTGACGTCGCTGGGTGTCGGGCCGATGGTCGCGCTGGGCACTGACCTCGTCGTCGGCTCGGTTCCGGTGCGCAAGGCGGGCGCCGCCGCTTCCCTGGCCCAGACCGTCAACGAATTCGGCTACTCCTTCGGCCTCGCCACCGTCGGCACGCTCGGCAACGCCGTCGCCCGCTCCTACGGCCTGCCCGCCGGGTTGCACGTCGCCGCCGGGCTCGCCACCGTCGCCTTCGCCGTCCTCGTCTGGTTCGTCGCCCGGCACCTGCGGTCGATCCGGCCGCTGGCCGCCTGACGAGCGAAGGCCTCCCCACCCGATGCCTGGGTGGGGAGGCCTTCTTGACGCCGGGGGCAGAGGGGCCCCGGCTAGCCGAAGATGCCGCGCCGCGGGTGCCGGATGACCAGCGATCCGCCGTGCACGCGGCCGCTCAGCACGTACCGGGGGTTGCCCATCCGGCCGTTGCTGCGCGTCTTGTCCTCCATCGCGCCGAACTTGACGTCGCTGATCGAGTTCAGGTCCACCGCGGCGTGCTCCGGGATGATGATCTCGACCGAGCCCCACTTGGCGTCCAGCTCGATGTGCACCACCGGCGACTGCACCTGGGCCTCGGTGAAGTCGAGCTTCGTCGAGCCGTACTTGTTGCGCACGACCAGCTCGGACGGCACCACCCACGGGCCGCCGCGGTGCAGCGACGAATACTTCGCGTTGAGCTCGATGCGCCGCCCCGGCGAATAGCCGCCGTAGCTCGCCGGAGCCGCGTACGCCGGCGCGGCGGCGAGGGCCGCGGCCGGGTGGTAGAGGCCGGCCAGGTCGGCCAGCACGGCGTTCAGCTCGCCGCGCGTCCTCGACGCCAGTGCGCGGTCGGTGCGCTCGGTGAACTCGTCGAGGTCGAGCATGCCGCGGCCGATCGCCTTCTGCAGCACGCCGACGACGTGCTCGCGCTCGTCGTCGGACACCCGAAGATCGCGCTCGCTCAACGGCTTGGTTTCGGTCACCGGTTGCGCCGTCGTGGTCTCTTCCTCACCCATGTCCACGATGGTAGAACTGGATTCCACCAGGGAGATCGGGGGAAAACCCTGAACAGACCCGTAGTCCGCGCCGCTGCCGCCACCGCGGCCGCCGTGCTGCTGGCCGGGTGCACCAGCGAACCCCCGATGCCACCGCCGGCTCCGCTGGCGGAACTCTCCGGCATCCACGCCACCGGCGGCATCGGCGTCTCCGCGCTGCTGCCGACTGTCGGACCCACCCTGTTCGACGCCGACCGCGGCCCCGCGGCCACCCCGCCTGGCTACCCCGGTGGTGACGTCCGGCTGGACGTCGTGCGGGTCGGGAAGCACGTCGTCCTGACGGTCCACCCGCCGTACTCCCGGGACGCCGAGCCCTTCGAAATCCTCGAGTACACCGGGACGTCGAGCCCGCCGCGGTCCCTCGGCCGCGCCTGGTCGGCGGGTCCGGACGCCGGCGGCGAAGGCGTGTGGCTGATCCGGCAGGACGCGCCGGACGACTGCCGGCTCGAGCACGACTCGCTCGCCGCGGGCGAGCTCAGCCACGGCCAGCCCGCCAGCTGCCGCACCCGGGTGCGGACCGAGACCGCGCACGGCCTGCTGATCACCATCAACGCCGGCGCCGCCGAGTCGACCGACGCCCTGATCGAACCGGCGACCGGCCGCACGATCCGGCAGTCGCCGCGCATCCTGGGCGCCGCCGGCGACTGGATGCTGCTCGACGGCCTGACCGACTTGACCTTGGTCAACCTGCGGGACAACAGCAGCGAGAAGCTCAGCCGGCCCTCGATCGGCGCGGCGCCCACCGTGGTGCCCTCGCGTGAAGGAACCATCTGGGCCGTCGACTTCGCGGACTCCGCCTACCGCCACACCAACACGCAGACGCGGGACATCTGGCTGCTCCGCCCGGACGGGCCGACCTGGGACCACGCCCCCGGGATGCCGTACATCACCGAACACCTCAACCACGGTGGCGGCTTCGACTGGTCGGACGCCGGTGACCTCGTGCTCGCCGACGGCGTCCTCGCCGCCTGGCACCCCGGCGAACCGCAGTGGCGGCTGAGCGCGGCCGCGTTGCCGCAGGGCAGCTGGAGCGGCTTCGCGGTCCTCCCCTGAGGGATCAATCCTCGTCGAGGCCGTGCTCGATCGCGTACCGGGCCAGCTCGACGCGGTTGTGCAGCTGCAGCTTCCGCAGCGTCGACTGCACGTGGTTCTCCACCGTGCGGTGCGACAGCACGAGCCGCTCGGCGATCTGCCGCGCCGTCAGCCCCTTCGCGACCAGGCGCAGGACGTCGGTTTCGCGCTCGGTCAGCCGCGGTGGCTCGGCGCCCGCGGCGTCCTCGCTCGACGCGTCGGCCATCCGCCGGTACTCGCCGAGCACCAGCCCGGCCAAGCCCGCGGTGAACACCGGGTCGCCGGCGGCGGTGCGGTGGACGGCGTCGACCAGCTCCACCGCGGACGCCGACTTGACCAGGTAGCCGGACGCGCCGGCCTTCACCGCCTCCAGGACGTCCTTGTGCTCGCCGCTCGCCGAGAGCACCAGCACCTTCGTCGACGGCAGCGCGGCGGTGATCTCGCGTGTCGCGTCCACGCCCGAAGTGCTGCCGAGGTTGAGGTCCATGAGGACGACGTCCGGCTGCACGGTCCGGGCGATCCGCAGCGCCGCGTCGGCGTCCGGCGCGGTCGCCCGCACGTCGAAGCCGTGTTCGGTCAGGTCGCGGGCCACCCCGTCCCGCCAGATCGGGTGGTCGTCGACCACCATCACGGAAATCCGTGGTTCGTCACTCATTTCCTACCCCTCGTGCTCGGCACCCTGACCTCCCACTCCGTGCCCCGGCCGGGCCCGGTGTCGAGGGTCGCGCTCCCGCCGAGGTCGCGGACCCGCCCCCGGATGGATTCCACCACGCCGAGGTGCCCGTCCGCGGCGGCTTGCTCGAGAACGCCGTCCGGTATGCCCGGTCCGTCGTCGCGGATGCTCACCACGACCTCGTCGCCGAGGTCCTCCAGCAGCACCCACGCGTGCGCGTCCGGGCCCGCGTGCTTCTCGACGTTCGCCAGCGCTTCGCGGGTCACGGCGACCAGTTCGCCGGTGACGTGCGCCGGCAGTTCGACGTCGTCCGCCGGGGCCGAGACCTGCACCGACGGTGTCGCGAGCACCTGCAACGCGGCGCGCAGGCTCATCTTGCCGCTGTCGTTCGGCGCCGCCGGCTCGGTGGTCACCAGCGACCGCAGGGCGATCTCCTGCTCGCCGGCCAGCCGGGCCAGCTCCGCCGCCTCACCGCCGACCTCGTTGCCGCGCTTGCGGACCCGCGCGAGCACCTGCAGCACGCTGTCGTGGATCGACCGGGCCAGCCGCTCCCGCTCGGCCGTCGCCGCTTCCTTCCGCAGCGCCTGCTCCAGCCGCGCCGCCGACCGGCGGGCCATCGTCGAGGCCATGCCGACGAGCAGGCCGGCGGCGGCGAGCAGGACGCCGTCGCGGGCGACGTCGAGGTCGAACTTCTCCCGGGCCAGCGCGGTCGCCACGCCGACGACCAGCCCGGCGAGCACCCCGCCGGCCGCGCCGAACCGCGCGCCCGCGGCGACCGGCGGCACGGCCGCCCACACCGTGGTGATGAGCGGGACGTCCAGCGTGAACTGCGCGTCGCTGAGCACCCACGGCGAGGTCAGCAGCAGCCCGGTGGACAGCACGAGGTCGAAGACGACCAGTGCCGGCGGCCGGGTCCGCTCGCGCAGGTAGAAGAAGCTGCTGACGGCCGACCAGACGGCCATCACGCCGAGGACCGTCCACGCCAGCCACTCGCGCCGGTATTCACCGCTCTGGACGATCACCGTGGCGCAGGCGAACGCCCAGGTGAGGAAGCGGAAGGCGAGCACGCCCCGCCACATGGGCGTGACCGGGTCGGGCGTGCGCCGGACGGTCACTGCCCGTCGTCTTCGCCGCGGGTCGCCACCGTGGCCCGCGGGGAGCCGGGCTCGGCGTCGTTCGGCTGTGCGGCCTGGTCCTTGAGGACGTTCACCTCGGCCGGGTCCGGGTTCTCCTCGTGCAGCAGGGACCGGACGCCCGCGTTGAGCACGGCCAGGATCGGCACCGCCATCAGCGCGCCCGCGATCCCGCCCACGACGAGGCCGACGGTGATGGCCAGGACCACGGAGAGGGGGTGCAGCTTCACCGCGCGCCCGAGCAGCAGCGGCTGCAGCACGTGGCTTTCCAGCTGCATCACGCCGATCACGATGGCCAGCACGATCACCGCGCCGATGAAGCCGTTGGTGACCAGGGCGATCAGCACCGCGACACCGCCGGTGAGGACCGCGCCGATGATCGGGATGAACGCGCCGAGGAACACCAGCGTGGCCAGCGGGATCACCAGCGGCACGCCCACGATCCACAGCCCGATGCCGATGCCGACGGCGTCGACGACCGCCACCGCCGCCGTCGCCCGCACGTAGCTGACCAGCGACGCGAACCCGCGCCGCCCGGCGACGTCCACCCGGTTGCGGACCCGGCCGGGCGCGACGCGGACGAGGAACGTCCAGATGCCCTCGCCGCCGCTGAGGAAGAAGATCGTGATGAAGAGGGTGAGCAGGAAGCCGGTGAGGATCTCGCCGACCGTGCTCGCCGTGGTCAGCGCCGTGTCGGTGAGCCAGCTCTGGTTGTTCTGCAGGAATCCGAAGACCTGGTTGATGAACTGCTGGATCTGCTCCTGGCGCAGGTGCGCCGGGCCGTTGATCAGCCATTCCTTGATCTGGTTGAGGCTTTCGTTGAGCTGGCGCTGCAGCTGGGGCAGGCCGCTGGAGAACTGCGTGACGACGAACGTCAGCAGCCCGCCCAGCACCGCGAGCCCGGCGATCAGCACGATCGCCGTCGCCAGCCCGCGCGGGAACCGGACCGCCACCAGCTTCTGCACGGCCGGCGCGAGCAGCGCCGAGAGGAGCAGGGCGATGCCCAGCGGGATCACGACGACGGACAGGCGGCCGATCACCCACCCCACGACGTACAACGCCGCGGCCACCACGATCAACCGCCACGCCAGGGCCGCGCTGATGCGCAGGCCCCGGGGGATCAGGCCGGTGACGTCCTCGTGCTCCGGCAGGAACGGGTCTTCGCGTCGCGCGTGGGTCACCGGCTCACCGTAGCGGCTGGACCGCCCGATTCGGCCGCTTTCCGACCGCCGCGTCCGACACACGGGGCGGCCAGGCATGATCACCGACCGTCAAACCGGGCTACACCGTGTGTCTTTCACACGATGGGGGCATCAAGTCGCTTCGAGGGTGCGCGGCGCGCCGCCGATTTGATTAGGTCGCTTCCGCAACGACCTGATCACGAAGCAAGCACGAGGAGACGACGAGTGGCGAACACCGCGGCGAACGAGAGGCAGGGCGCGAAGCGCGCCGGCCGTCTCGTGTCGCGTGCGCTGCTCGTGCTCGGCGGCGCCGTGGCGGGCACCGCCGCCGTGTGGCTCGTCTCCGGTGCCACCGCTTCCGCGGACGTCGTGGCCGGCCCGAGCGTCGAGGTCGGCACCGCCTCCGTCACCCCGGTCACCGACGCCACGGCAGCCGGGATCGGCGACGCGAACCGCGGTGCCGGGCACTTCGCGGGCGAGGTCGCCGGTGGGGTCGCCGACGTGGCCTGCCACCAGGACGCGACGACGTGGAGCGAGCCGCAGGCCCCGCGTTCGTGCGGTCGCACCGATGCCGGCACCGTCGGGCACGACGTCTCCGAGCACGTCAGCGACTCCGTGACGGACCTCGCCGACGACGCGGTGCTGAGCCCGGCCCAGCGCACCCTCGGCGCGTTCGAGCACATCGCGCGCAAGCCGCAGGACACCCGCCAGGTCATCGAGCAGACCATCGCCCCCGCGCCGGCCACCGACTTCGGCCGCCAGGTGTGGCAGCTGCTCGACCCGGCCCGGCCCGGCGGCCTGGTCCCGCTCCCCGTCCTCCCGGGCGTCGCCCCGGTCGAGGACGGGCCGATGACCTCCGGCGCCGGCCAGGCGGCGGGCACCTCCGCCGTCTCCACCGTCGAACTTCCCGCCGCGCTGCAAGCCGCGCTCGCGATGCCGGCGGGCTGGCAGCACGACGACGTCACCGATGCCGCGGGCCACGCCCGCAACGGGCACCGTGACCTGCCGTCGCCCCTGACCCCGGCGCAGCTTCCGATCGCGCCGGCCGTCCCCACCGCCCCGGGCGGCACCACTGCCCCCGGTGGACACCTCGACGGCTTCAACTTCGGCGTTCCCTTCTGGACGACCGATGCCGTCGACACCGCCGTCGCGGCGATGAGCCGCGCCGGCCTGCGCCACTCGCTGCGCACCCCGGGCGAACAGCCCGGCGTCACTCCTGACTGAACACCTCCCTTCACGGGCCGCTGACGCGTCCACGTCCGTCCTTCGCTGACGGCTTCGCGTCCGCTCCACCCCCGTGACCCGGCGGTGCGCTTTCGTGCGCCCGCACCAAGTGCCATCCCCTCGGTGCGCTCGGACGCCATTCCCCTTTTCGACGAGCGCACACCCATGAACCCGCAAGGGAACCCGAAATAAAGGAGAAAAACCCCATGCAGACGTGGGCAAAGCGCGGACTCCAGACCGCATTTGTCACGGGTGGGTTGCTGATGCTGGGCACCGGCATCGCCTCGGCTGACGAGAACGTCAACCCTGACACCCCTGCCTCACCGCTCGACCTGAACGCCACGGCTCCGATCCAGGAAGCCAACAACGCGGTCGGCACCCCCTTCGGCCAGCTGGACCTGCCCGCCGGGCAGACGGAGCTGAGCACCAAGCCGGTCACCAAGGCCGCGAACGAGGGCGCGAAGCAGTTCGACCAAGCCAGCCCGATCAGCGACAGCACGCTGGGCGGCAAGTTCACCCCGAGCCACCGGAACCTCAAGGGCAACAAGGTCACGGGCGACGTCGTCGTCCCGATCCAGATCGTCGACAACGCGATCGGCGTGATCGGCGACGCGAACGTCGCGGGCACCGACCACTCGCAGACCTGGTCGCACGACCAGGACGTCAAGACGACAGGCCAGGACTCCAGCCTCGCGGGCAACGCCGTTGTCCTCGACTGGGCGCTCCCCGTCCAGATCGCCGGGAACGGCGGTGGCGTCGCCGGCGGCACCGGCCGCGTGATCGGCGGGTCGGCCAGCCAGAGCACCACCGAGACCGGTGACGTCGACACCGACGGCGACGGCTCCTCGCTCTCCGGCAACGTGGTGGCGGGCCAGTTCGCCACCCCGGTGCAGGTGACCGGCAACGCCGCGTCCTACCTGCTCGGCAACGGGCAGAGCCACGGCTACTCCGCCGACACCGTCGCCGCCTCCGGTGGCTCGCTGCTGAGCTCCGGCGACCGGGCCTCCGGGTCGGGCAACGTGGTCGGTGCGCCGATCGCCCTGCCGGTCAAGTTCAACTGCAACTCCGGTGCGGTGTGGGGCTCGCTGTCGAACTCCGACGGCTGCAACACCTCCGCCGACGCCACGTCCGGCGCCGACCGCAAGGTCCGCGGCGGCAGCCCGACCTACCTCGCGACCAGCGGCAACGACTCGTTCCTGTCCGGCAACGCCGGATCGGCCGCGCTGTCCCCGATCGCGAACGTCGCGGGTGTCGCGGGCTCGTGGATCGGCAACGCCTCGGCGGGTCTCCCCGAAACCGGCAGCTCCTCCAGCGCTGCCGACTCGGGTGGCCTGGTCACGACCGCCGGTGACAACTCGAGCGGGTCGGGCAACGTCCTGAACCCGGCGATCGCGCTGCCGGTCGAGGCCTTCGGCATCGGTGGCACCTACATCGGCCAGGCGAACGCCGCGCACGACAACACGACCGACGCCAACGCCGGCGACGGCACCTACACCAGGGGCAACGGCGCCTTCCTGGGCGGCAACCTCCTCAACACCCAGGCCGCGGGCGCGCCCGAGGTCTTCGGTGTCGGCGGCAGCCACATCGGCAACGCGACCGGCGCGGCGACCGAGGACAAGAAGGTCACCGCCGGCGGGTACGACGGCACGCTGGGCCACAACTCGTCCGGCTCGGGCAACCTCGTCCAGGTGCCGGTCGGCCTCCCCGCCGAGGTCTTCGGCATCGGCGGCTCGTTCATCGGCCAGGGCTCCGGCGCGGCCGACGAGACCAAGGTCGTCTCCGGCGGCCGCGGTGGCAACACCAACGACGACAACGGCTTCCTGAGCTCCAACCTCGGCGCGGTGCCGGCGTCGCTGCCGGTGCAGGTCGCCAACATCGGTGGCGCCTTCATCGGCCAGGGCCACGGCAAGGGCTCGACCGACACGACGTCCAACGCGGGCGGCGACCTCAAGGCCAGCGGCCCGGCGGGCGCCGGCGCGGGCAACATCATCGAGGCCCCGGTCGCGCTGCCCGTGCAGGCGATGGGCGTCGGTGGCGCCCTCGCCGGCATCGGCACCGGCGAGAACGACAACATCACCGACGCGACGGCGGGCGGCAACGCCCTGACCGACGGCCGCGACGGTGCGCTGACCGGCAACATCGTGAAGGCCCCGATCGCGGGGGCCGGCAACGTCTTCAGCGACGGGATCGCGGCGGCCGCGCTGGGCACCGGGGCGGGCACCAACGACGTCGAGTCGCAGGCGGGCGGCAACGCCACCACCAACGGCGACCGCGGCAGCGTGGCCGGCAACATCGTCGGCGTGGACCCGCTGGCGGTGGCGCAGGTCTTCGGTGACGCCGTCAGCGCGGCGGGTGTCGCCAAGGGCGCCGGCATCAACATGACCGAGGTTGGGAACTCGGGCGACGACACCACCTCCGGTGTCGAAGGCGCGATCTCCGGCAACATCCTCGACCTGCCGGTGACCGCGATCGCGCAGCTGTTCGGCGACGCGGTGACCGTGGGCGGCGTGGCGAACGCCGTCGGCGAGGACACGCTGACCACGGAGAACGGCGGCAAGGCCCTCACCGCGGGCGACCAGTCCAGCCTGTCGGGCCTCGACCTGTACCACGCGTTCGCGCTCCCGGTGCAGATCTTCGGTGTGCCCCTCGAGCTGCTCGGGGTCGCCACCGCCTACGCGACGGACGCGACGAGCATCGACGACGAGACCGCGGACCCCATCGCGTTCCCGGCCGAGGGCTCGGAGCTGGCGGCTGACGAGCTGCCGTCGCTGGCTGCGCTTCGCAGCGGCCTGCCCACCAAGGGCGGCCTGCCCACCCAGGGTGGGCTGCCGTCGCTGGACGGGCTGATGGCCAAGCTGCCGGTCGCCGGACTGGTCGGCGGCCTGCCGTCGCTGAACGGGCTGACCAGCGCGGTGAAGACCAGCAACCTGTCCACTCAGGGCCTGCCCACCCAGGGGCTGCCCATGCGGGCCGTGCCCGCGGTGGCCGGGGTCGCCGGCAACCTGCCGAACGCCGAGCTGCCCACCCAGGGCCTGCCGGCGGTGGCCGGTCTCGCGAGCAAGCTGCCGACCGCGGGGCTGCCCACCCAGGGCCTGCCCACGCTGCCGGTCGCGGCTCCGCTGGCCACCGAGCGCGCCGACGTGCCGCCGGTGACCAGCCCGCTGTCGGGTGCTTCCGGCCTGGCGCACCTGCCGGCTCCGGCGCTGCCCTCCGCTTCGGCGCTGCCGGTGAACGGCCTGTCGTCGCTGGGCACCCTCGGGGGTCACGGCACTGAGCGTGCGGACGTGCCGGCTGCCGGCCTGCCCGTGGCGCTGCCGGCCCTCGGTGGCGCTCCGGCTCTGCCGAAGGCGGCCCTGCCGAAGCCGGCTCTGCCGGCGCTGCCCGCCGCCTCGGCGCTGCCGGTGAACGGCCTGTCGTCGCTGGGCACCCTCGGGGGCCACGGCACCGAGCGTGCGGACGTGCCGGCCACCGGTCTGCCCGTCGCGGCCCCGGCCCTGCCGGTCGCGCTGCCGACCGCCCTGCCGACGGCTCTGCCGACCGCGCTGCCCGCCGCCCCGGCCCTGCCGGTGAACGCGAAGCTGCCGGTGCTGGACAGCACCCCGCAGGTTCCGGCGATGTCGGGGCTGGACTCGACTGGCTTCCTCGCGAAGCTGCTGGGTCTGGTCAAGCGCAAGTAGTGCGGTGACGCCGGCGGGTTCTCCGGAACCGGGGAACCCGCCGGCCCACGAACCCCGCTGTCACGGCGGCGGGCGCTCCACCGCGCCGCGAGGGCGACCTCGCACGGAGCGCTCCGGCGACGTGACCGCGGCTGCGGGACCACCCGCGAACACCGAATAGCTCTCCTTCCCTGGAGACGACGAGCCCCAGGAGCCGGCATGGCTCCTGGGGCTCGTTTGAGTTTCGCGGGCCGGTCAGGAGAACTGCAGGGAACGCTTGGCCAGGCCGTGCCAGAAGCCGTCGATCACCGTGCGGCCGGAACCCTCGTCCGAGGTGGCGCCGAGGGAGACGAACAGCGGTGCGAAATGCTCGATCCGCGGGTGCGCGAGCGTCGCCGCCGGCGCCTTGTGCCGGAAGTCCAGCAGCGTGTCGACGTCGCCGCTGCGCAGGACCTCGGCACCCCAGTGGTCGAACTCGGCCGACCACGCCGGCGGCGTCCCGTCGGTGGCGCGGGCCATGCCGCTCAGGTTGTGGGTGAAGAAGCCGCTGCCGATGATCAGCACGCCTTCGTCGCGCAACGGCGCGAGTTTGCGGCCGACGTCGAACAGCTCCCGCGGGTCGAGCGAGGGCATCGATACCTGCAGCACCGGGATGTCGGCGTCCGGGTACATCTCCACCAACGGCACGTAAGCGCCGTGGTCGAGGCCGCGCTCCGGGGCGTCGTGCACGGGCGTCTCGGTCGAGCGAAGCAGCTTCCGGACCTTCGCCGCCAGCTCGGGCGCGCCGGGAGCCGCGTACTTCACCTGGTAGTAGCGCTCGGGGAAGCCCCAGAAGTCGTACACGAGCGGCACGGTCGTCGTCGCCCCGATGGTCAGCGGCGCTTCCTCCCAGTGCGCCGACACGACCAGGATCGCGCGGGGCTTCGGGAGGTCGGCGGACCAGCCGGCGAGCTGGCGGGTCCACGTCGTGTCGTCGGCGAGCGGCGGGGCGCCGTGGCTGAGGTAGAGAACCGGGGTGCGGGTCATCGAGCGCTCCAGTGCTTGAAAGTTCAACTACTAGAGTGTTCGACACCGGGGCACCCCGGGATATTCCTCAGGCGGCTTCGAGGTTGGCGGCGCACCGTTCGAGCGTTCGCAGCGTGGTGCGGTAGTCGTCGTCGCTGATGCTCTCGACGGCTTTCGCGCGGAACTCCTTGATGCGCTCTTCGACGCGGGTGTGAGCTTCGCGGCCGTCGGCGGTCAAGGTGCCGTCGTCGTCGACCCAGCCGCGGGCACGCAGGTCGGCCACCTTCGGTGCCATCGAGCCCTCGCCGGTGACGAACGGCGCCATTGCCGTGTCGACCTGCTCCGGCGTGCGGGCGCCGAGGGCGATCGTGTTGAGTACCTGCCAGTGCCGGCGCGTCAGAGACTCCGCGTCGAGGGTCTGGGCCATGGAGGATTCGAGAAGCTCGTGGAGGTGGCGAAGCCACCAGCCGAGGGGTTTCATGAGGACTCCGATATGTCAGTGAACAACTGCATGTAAAAGTACATGCAGTTCGGAGGTGGAGCAACCATGACGGACGCGGTGGCCGACGTCGAGCGCGCCATGATCGCGATCCGCCGCAGCCAGCAGCGGCGAGCCCTCAGCCGGATCGGCAAGGCGCGGGGCCGCGGCGCGCACGACCCGGTGTTCGAGCTGCTCGACGTCGTCGAAGAGCTCGCCGAGCGCGGGGAGCCCAGCACGGTGACGGCCTTGAGCGCGGCGATGGGCGTCGACCAGCCGCGCGCCAGCAGGCTCGTGGCGCGCGCGGTCGAGCAGGGCCTGCTTCGCCGCGAAGCCGATCAGCGCGACGGACGGCGTGCGGTGCTCGTGCCGACCGAAACCGGCCAGGCGCACCTCGACGAGCTGCACGCCTTCCGCCGCGGGGTGTTCGCGGAGGTCATGGCGGACTGGCCGGACGAGGACCGCGAGACGTTCGGCCGGCTCCTCACGGCGTTCGTCCGCGGGTACAGCGCTCTCGGCTAGTCGTGTGAGAGGTCGACGAAACGGCTGTAGTGCAGCTGGTGCGCGACGGTGATCGTCGCCGTCGGGCCGGCGCGGTGCTTCGCGATGATCAGGTCCGCTTCGCCCGCACGCGGGTCGTCGCGCTCCCAGGCGTCCGGGCGGTTGACCAGGATGACGAGGTCGGCGTCCTGCTCCAGTGAGCCGGACTCACGCAGGTCGGACAGCATCGGGCGCTTGTCGGTGCGCTGTTCCGGACCACGGTTCAGCTGGCTGATCGCGATCACCGGGACCTCGATCTCCTTGGCCAGCAGCTTCATCTGCCGGGAGAACTCCGAGACTTCCTGCTGCCGCGACTCGACGCGCTTGCCGGACGTCATCAGCTGGAGGTAGTCGAGGACGACGAGCTTCAGGTCGTTGCGCTGCTTCAACCGGCGCGCCTTCGCGCGGATCTCCATCATCGTCATGTTCGGCGAGTCGTCGACGAACAGCGGCGCCTCGGACACCTCGCTCATCCGGCGGGCCAGCCGCGTCCAGTCGTCGTCGGACATCTTGCCGCCGCGCATGTCGGCGAGGCGGATCTTGGCCTCGGCCGAAAGCATGCGCATGACGATCTCGGTCCGGCTCATTTCCAGCGAGAAGATGACGCTGGTCAGGCCGTGCCGGATCGACGCCGAGCGGGCGAAGTCCAGGCCCAGTGTCGACTTGCCGACACCGGGACGGGCGGCGACGATGATCATCTGACCCGGGTGCAGCCCGTTGGTCAGCTCGTCGAAGTCGGTGAACCCGGTCGGGATGCCCTGCGACTGGCCGCCGCGCGAGGCGATGGCATCGATCTCGTCCATCGTCGGCTGCAGCAGCTCTTCCAGCGCGACGTAGTCCTCGCTGGTCCGCCGCTCGGTGACGTCGTAGATCGCGGCCTGCGCGCGGTCGACCACCTCGTCGATGTTCGCGCCGTCGGCCGCGGCCGCGCCGTAGCCGTACTGCACGATCCGGGTGCCCGCCTCGACCAGGCGGCGCAGCACCGCCTTCTCCGAGACGATCTCCGCGTAGTAGCCGGCGTTCGCGGCCGTCGGCACCGTCGCGATCAGCGTGTGCAGGTAAGGCGCGCCGCCGACGCGGCCCAGCTCCCCGCGCCGCTCCAGCTCGGCCGACACGGTGATCGGGTCGGCGGGCTCGCCGCGGCCGTAGAGGTCGAGGATGCAGTCGTAGATCGCCTGGTGCGCCGGCCGGTAGAAGTCGTCGGGGCCGAGCGCCTCGATGACGTCGGCGACCGCGTCCTTGGACAGCAGCATGCCGCCGAGCACGGACTGCTCGGCCGCGATGTCCTGCGGCGGCTGGCGGTCGAACCCGCCACCGCCGGAGCCGGGATCGCTCGGGCCCGGGTCGGACTCCGCGTACATCGGACTGCGGTCGTCGGTCAGCGCCACCGCCCCGGACACCTCCTCATCGTGTCGAACACCCGTTCGATTATGCCGGATCTTCGCTCTCGAAGCACGTGGCTGTCGCCCGCCGCTTTTCGTCAACTCCGTCGTTCACCGGTCCTCGTCCCCCGATGATCGGCGACAACGTCGGCCGGCTGCCGCAGACACGCGGAGCGCCACCGTGAGTACAGGCCCGAGCCGGCACGCTAGATCCCCCGGAAGGCCGATGGCAATTCAGGGTGGGGAGCCTTCTGTGGACAACCTGGGGATGAATGGGGGTAACCAATCACAGGTGCCGCGAGAGCTGTGGACAAGTTGGGGACAAGCGTGATCGGCTTTGGTGAATCCGCAGGTCAAACGCTGTGTACAAGGTGTGGAGAACTCGCGAAAAACTCGTTCGGCGTGTCGCGGGAAGTCTGTCCTTCGGCGTGTCGTGGACCAGTTGGAACCCATTGACCCACACGGCCTGTGGATGAATATCACGGAGGGTAGACGCGTCACCCGGTGGCCTGAACGCACGTTCGGTCAGGCCGCGGTGAGCCGGCCCTGTGCGCTGCGTAACCGGTCAGCGAGAACGCGCTGGTCGGCCGGGGTGAAGGCGATCCGGTTCTCGCCCCGTCCCGGAATCTCCTCGGTCAGCCACCGGCCTTCCGAAGTATCGATGTAGTTCACCGGGCGTTCGATCCGGTGCCGCGCGCCGGTGCGGCTGCGGGCCGCGACGTAGAGGCTGCCACTCCCCATCCGGCGCAACGCGAGGATCCGGCGGAGTTCTTCGACCTCCTGCGAACCCTCGGCCGGGCGGTCGCTGCGCAGCACCCCGGCGCCGACGGTGTCATCGTGGCGGGAGGTGCCCTCGAGCTGGCTCTTCGGCACGGCGATCGGCGTTCCGCGGCCCGGTGCCAGCTTCGGGATCTGGCCGAGGAAGTCGTCGAGCAACTCGCCCGGGCGGGAGGACTCCAGCACGACGACGTCCAGCTCCTCGTGCTTGGCCAGCACGAACGCCTCGCCGCCGGCGCTGCCCGCGAGCAGCCGGTAGCTCACCGGCTTGCCCTGGAACCCGCCGTCGACCCAGCCGTAGTACTCCAGCTGCGGCCGGGCGATCGTTTCGATCGTCGCGACGAACCCCGGGTGCATGCCGCGCGGGCCGAACAGCCCGGCCTTGGCGAGCTCGGCGTTGGTCCGCTCGTCCTCGGCGCGCTGGGCCTCGTCGCTGTACCAGGTCGGCGTCTCGGACAGCACCGTGTGCGGCTCGCCGCCCCGGCGCCGGACCAGATTGATCAGGGTGCCGGTCGTGATGGTGACCTGCCTGTCCAGCACCGCTCTTTCCCCCAGTAAGAATCGGACACAGTTGAGAATCGAACACGGTGAAGATCGAACTCGATGAACCCGGTGCGCGCGGAAAGCGCCGGGCGCGCCCATCTTGGCACGCGCCCGGTGGTCCCGCGTGCGCTACTCGCCGATGACCGGCGGCGCGGTCAGCTCGTCGGTCCCGAAGATGTCGTTCGGGTCGTCGCCCAGCAGGTACTTCGACGTGCGTTCCTCGTCGCCGCCGCCCTGGCCCTTGGCGCCGCCGGGGTGCATGCCGCCCATGCCGCCCATCCCGGAGGCGCCGCCGCGACCCGCCGCCGCGCCGCCCGTCGCCCCGCCGGCACCCGCGCCGCCCCGGCCGGCGCCGGCCGCGTCCGCGCCACCGGGCATGGCCCCGGTCGAGCCGCCGGGGCCGAAACCGCCGCCGGCCGGTCCGAAGCCACCGCCGCCGGGCCCGAAGCCCGCCGCCGGGTCGCCGATGCCGCCCGAGCCGCCGGGCCCGAAGCCACCGCCGGGGATGGCGAAGCCGCCGGCCCCGGGGATCTTCGGCGGGGTGAACCCCGACGAGTGGGTGCCGTCGCCGAAGTTCGGCGGGGTGTAGGTGCCGGCACCGGGGATCTTGGCCGGGTCGAAGTTCCCGCCCGGGACCTTCGAGGGGTCGAAGTTCGGCGGCTTCCCGGGGTCGAAGCCCGGCACCTTGCCCGGGTCGAAGCTGCCGCCCGGGGTGTTCGGCTGGCCGGGGAAGGAGGGGACACCGCCCGGCCCGGGCATGTGCACCCCGGGCACCGAGCCGGTCCCGTTGCCGGTCCCGTTGCCGTCGCCCGAGCCGTTGCCGTCCTGGCCGCCCGGCTTCTTCTTGCCGTCCTTGCCGCCGTCGACGTTGACGTTCTCCTGCTGACCCTTGAGCGCGGCGTACGTCGGCATCTTCTGGCCGTTGTCGTTGCTCGCCTTGTAGTAGGTGTTGAAGGCGTCGACGTTGGCCTGGCCCTTGGCGTTGTAGTCGCGGATCGCCCGATCGGTGTCGGTCGTCCACGGCGTCACCGCGTTGAGCAGGTTGTTCTTCGGCGGGTCCTTCGGCACCTGCTGCACCTGCGCGTGCACCGTGGTGAAGGCGTTGTGCTGTTCACCGAGGTACTTGTCGGAGTCGGTGAGCTTGGTGCCGGAGTCCGCCATCCACACCCGCAGCGGGTGCGCGCCGACGTTCTGCGCCGCTTCGGCGCCGCCGCCCGTCCAGGCCGCGTCCATCTCCTTGGCCAGCGCGTCGATGGTGCCGAGGCGTTCGGAGTAGGCGCCCTTCAGCCGGCTCGCCGCCGACTGCCCGTTTTCGATCGAACCGGCGCCGGGACCGGTGGTGATCTTCTCCCAGATGTCGTAGCAGTCGATCTTGCGGTCGCCCTGCACCGACGTGTGGTCGTCCGGATGCGTGGTGGCCATGTTGTACGCGGCGAAGCCGCCCAGGAGCACCAGTTCCAGCATCTCAGCCTCCCAAGGCGTGGATCATCGCTTCGCCGAACTTCTGCGCCACCGAGCACGGGTCCGAGGACCCGGCGCCGTGGTCGTACTGCACCAGGATGTTGACCGCCAGCTGGTCGGTCACCCCGACGAACAGGCCGCACTTGCCGCTCTTGCGCCCGTCCACCGCCGCGGCGTAGACGGACGGGTACCCGTAGGCCTGGGACTCGCCGAAGTAGGCGTCGTTGGCCTTGGTGTCGTAGACGTCCTGCAGCCCGTTCTTGTTCGCCGTCACCGTCGTGACGTCGATCTGGTTGCCCGGGTCGGCGGCTTCCTGGAACGTGCAGCTCGGGCCGTTGCCCGTGGTGCGCGGAGCGCCCTCGCCGAGGGAAAGCGTGGAGCGCCCGGACGCGTCGATCGTCGCGCAGGCGTCCGCGGTGATCGACGCGGTGTCCAGCGGCCTGGGCACCCTCGGCGCGGTGTCGGCGGTGGACCGGGTGGTCTCGCTGCTCGATTCGGCGGCGGACGGCGCCGGGTTGGCGGTGCCCCGGGTCTGGCCGGCGCAGCCGGTGAGCGCGAGCACGGCGAAGGCCAGCGCCGGGACGGCGATGAGTCGTCGGTTCACGTGGGCTGGTTCCCCGTCTTCGAAAGGTCGGCGGAGGCGTCTGACTCCTTGGTGGTGATCTTCTGCTTCGCGGCGGTGAGCGCGTCGATGTAGTTCTTGACGTAGTCCTGCATCTTCTGGTTCTGCTCGAGGAACGCCTTGCCGGACGGGTTCGCGAGCTTCTCCCAGTCGCCGCTCGCGAACTCCTTGCCGGGCGCCTTCACGTTCGCCATCAGGTTGGCGTCGTCGTAGTCGCGCTTCAGGTCGGCCTGCAGGTCCTGCCACTTCTTGATGACGCCGTCGATCTTGTCGGCGTCGAACGTGAAGCCGCCGCCACCACCGGCCGGCGCGGACATGTTGACCTCGTTACCCATCCCGATCCACCCCTTCGCATCCGGCGCCCATTCTCCTCCGACGCCGCCGAGGTGTCCGAGGTTCCCCGAAAAGCGTGAAGGCGGGCCGCCCACCAGGGGCGACCCGCCTTTTCACGAACTACTGCCTCAGGACTGCGCGACGGCCTTGACCTCGAGCCGCACCTCGACCTTGACGTCCGGGTGCAGCCGGGCGCCGACCGAGTGCTTGCCCACGGTCTTGATGTGGTCGCGCAGCTCGATGACGCGCTTGTCGAGCAGCGGGCCACCGGCCGCCTTGATCGCGTCGACGATCTCGGCCGAGGTGATCGAGCCGAAGAGCTTCTTCGAGCCCTCGGCCGCCTTGCCGGTGAGCTGGATGGCGCCGAGGCCCTCCAGCGTCGCCTTGATCTCCTTGGCGTGGTCGAGGTCGCGGATGCGACGGCTCTCCTGCGCGCGCTGGATGGTGCGCACGTTCTTCTCCGCGCCCTTGGAGGCCGCGATCGCGTAGCCCCGCGGGAGCAGGTAGTTGCGCGCGTAGCCGTCCTTGACCTCGACGATGTCGCCGGGGCCGCCCAGGTTGGCCACGTCCGTGGTGAGGATGATCTTCGCCATGTCTGTGCCCTCCCTTAGCGCGCGGTCGAGGTGTAGGGCAGCAGCGCCATCTCGCGGGAGTTCTTGACCGCGATGGCGATGTCACGCTGGTGCTGGCTGCAGTTGCCGGTGACGCGACGGGCACGGATCTTGCCGCGGTCGGAGATGTACTTCCGCAGCAGGTTGGTGTCCTTGTAGTCGATCAGTTCCGGGCGGCCCTTCTTCTCGGCCTTGCAGAACACGCAGACCTTCTTCTTGGGCTTGCGGATGGGTGGCTTGGCCACTGTCTACTCCTGGTAATTCAAATCTTTGTGGATGTGTACGAGATCAGAACGGAGGCTCGTCGGAGAAGCCGCCGCCACCACCGCTGCTCGCGGCGGGCGCGGAGCCCCACGGGTCGTCGGCCGGCATTCCGCCGCCACCGCCGCCGCGGTTTCCACCGCCGCCACCGCCGCCGCCGAAGTCACCGCCGCCACCGCGGCTGACCTTGTTGACCTTGGCCGTGGCGTAGCGCAGCGAGGGGCCGATCTCGTCGACCTCGAGCTCGACGACGGTCCGCTTCTCGCCTTCCTTCGTCTCGAACGACCGCTGCTTGAGGCGGCCCTGCACGACGACGCGGGCGCCGCGGGTCAGGGACTCGGCGACGTTCTCCGCCGCCTGGCGCCAGATGTTGCAGCGCAGGAACAGCGCCTCGCCGTCCTTCCACTCGCCCGACTGCTTGTCGAGCGTGCGCGGGGTGGACGCGACGGTGAAGTTCGCGACCGCCGCACCGGACGGGGTGAAGCGCAGTTCCGGGTCGGACGTCAGGTTGCCGACCACCGTGATGACGGTGTCTCCAGCCATCGGGGTTCCCCTCGGGCTCAGGCCTTGGCGGCAGCGGGCTTGGCCGCGGCGCGCTTGACCTCGCGACGCATGACCTTGGTGCGGAGCACGGTTTCCTGCAGCGACAGCTGGCGGTCCAGCTCCTTCACCGCGTCCGAGGACGAGTTCAGGTCGAGCAGGGCGTAGATGCCCTCGGCGTGCTTCTTGATCTCGTACGAGAGGCGACGACGGCCCCAGACGTCGACCTTCTCGACGCTTCCGCCCGAAGTGCGGATCACGTTGAGGAAGGTGTCCAGCGTCGGAGCGACAGTGCGCTCGTCGAGCGTGGGGTCCAGGATGACCATTACCTCGTAATGGCGTGACACAACCACTCACCTCCTATGGGCTCGCGGTCACGGACTGTCCGTGACAGGAGGGTTTGTCCAGGTAAGGCTACCTGGGGGCATCGAGGAGACCGGACAGCGGGGTCTGCTCCGGGGGGTCAGGCGGCCCGGCGCAGCACCCAGGTGCGGACGAGCCCGGCGGTGACGCCGGCGAGCACGATCACCGCGATCAGCATGGGCAGCTGCACGTCGTTCGACGCGCTGTTCGAGGCCAGCGACTGCGCGTTGCCGGCGTCGCGGATGTCCGCGCCCTGGCCGTTCTGGTCGCCCCCGCCCGCCTGCGGGGCCGAGGCGTCACCGGGCAGGGTGCCGTTCGCCGGGTAGCGCACGCCGGGGGCGACGGCCGTGCCGGCGGTCGCCGTCGGGATGCCGCTGTAGTCGCGCATCGGGGCGCTGCCGCCCGTGCCGCCGGCGGTGCCCGGGTTGAGGTTCGAGAGGTTGCCCGACGCGCCGCCGGGGGCGGTCCCGGTGCCGCCCTGCTGGACGGCGCTGCCGCTGCCCTGCTGGGCCGGGGTGCTGGGCGCCACGTAGTTGCTCGCGAGCAACGTGAGCCCGCAGCCCGCGGCGACCGTGCTCTCCACGCTGTTCAGCGTCTTGTTCCAGTCGAGCCCGAGGCCCCACGTGCCGGAGGCGGCCAGCGCGGTGCGCACCGCCTTGCCGATCGCGGCACCGTTCGCCTCCCCGCCCGCGGAGTTCGGCACCTGGCCGACCGGGATCGAGTGGTTCTTGGCGATCGAATCGCCCGCCCAGCTGCCGACGGCGAGGGTCCCGGCGTTGTTCGCGCCGTTGGTGACCAGGGTCTTGACCGAAGCCCCGTCGATCGCCACCTGGTCGCCCATCTGCCCGGTGACCGAACCCGTGCAGCTGTTGCTGACGAGGGTCGTCGCGGCGGAGGCGGTGCCCGTGGAAAGGAACGCGCCGCCGGTCACGAAGGCGGCGACGGCGGTGAGGGTCAGTGCGCGGCGGGTCGTCTGCCAAGTGGGGATCTTCCGCACGAGCACTGTCCTCCAGGGA
>NZ_CP100416.1:10185099-10199980 GCF_026017845.1 Amycolatopsis mediterranei | reverse complement strand
GGCCCCTCGGCGGCCCCGCGCTGGGGTGCCGGGCTGTCGGGCGTCGGGCGCCGGGATGCGGGGCTGGCTGGGCCGGGGCGCTGCGGGGCGGGTGCGTCGGCCGGACCCGCGCTGCGGCGGCCTGCGGGACCGTCGCCGGTCGCGCGCTGGGGTGCGGCTCCTTCGGCGGCTCGGCGGGGTGCCGGGCTGTCCGGAGTCGGTCGCTGGGGGGCGCGGCGCGGCGGGGCGCTGTCGGCCGGGGGCGCCTCGGCCGCCGGGCGGCGGGGGCGCCGGGGCGGCTGCTGCGCGGCCGACGTCTGCTGCTGGCCCGGGTTCGCCGCCGGCGGGCGCCTCTGGAGCGGGGCCTCCGGCAGCGGGGCCGCGGCCGTCGTGCGGCGGGGCTGGCGGGGTCGCGGTGCGCGCGGTTGGCGAGTGGCATCCGTGGGTACTGGGTCTTCAGCGGGCCCCTGCGCCGGCCTCGCGGCACGCGGCTGCGAAGACCGCGCCGGAGCCGCTGGTTCGGCGCCGTGGCCCCGGCGTCCGGGCTGGTCGGAGCGGTCCTGCTGCTCGCGGGGCGGCAACGGGCGGGCGCCGGTGGTCCGGGCGACGACGTCCGAGACGCTGATCCCGCCCTGGTCCTCCATCGACCGGCGCCGTCCGGGCCGGGGCCGCGCGGCACCGTCGAGGCGGCGACCGGTTCCCGGGCTGTCGAGCTCGTCCGGCACTCGGTCTCCTTTCGCGCGTTCGCAGAGGGTGGCTCCGACTTGGCCGTCTTCCCCCGCAGGAGGTGATCGTTCCCCCGGAGGTTTTCGTTATCGTACGGATACCCCCCGTTCGTGACGACACCCTCCCGGAATTTTCTTCACCTTGAGTCGACGAACGGCCGGTCAGCGTCGACAAACGGGTGATAGACCTTGTCGGCGGACGGAGTAATGCACCCTTTGCGTTACTCAGAGTGGGTTATTAACTGTGTCGTTTGCGCGTCGCGATAGACGACTTTGTTGCGCCCTGCGCGTTTCGCCGCATAAAGCAGCACGTCCGCGCGGCGCAGCTGGCGCTCCGGCGACGCCGGCGTCCCCGGCTCGTGCGCCAGGCCGGCGCTGATGGTCACCCGGAGTCCCGGCTGGAGTTCTGACCAGGGGTGACGGGCGACGCGCACCCGGGCGTCGTCGACCACGCGGACGGCCCGCCGGGCGTCGACCCCGGGCAGCCACAGGACGAACTCTTCGCCGCCGTACCGGGCGCAGAAGCCGTCCGGCGGGAGGTTCTCCTGGAGGAGGTCGGCGACCCGGCGCAGGACGCGGTCGCCGACGAGGTGACCGTACGTGTCGTTGATGCTCTTGAAGCGGTCGAGGTCGATCAGCGCGAGCGCCAGCGGCGGACGGCCGGTGAACGGTCCGTACAGCCGCTCGTCGAGGTAGCGGCGGTTGTAACTCGACGTCAGCGGGTCGCGGAGGCTGCCGTCGCGGGCGATGTCCAGTGCGGACCGCAGGTGCTGGTAGGCGCGCCGCCAGTCGCCTTGGGTGGCGAAGAGGCCGGCGATGGCCTCGTGCAGGCGGAGCAGGTCCGGCGGCTGCGGGCCGGCCGCCCGGCCCGGCGTGCCTTCGCCCTCGGCGACCATCCCCACCTCCACCATCCCTTGGTTGTCGTCGTGGGGACGGCCGCGCTTGAGGTACCGGTGCGGAAGAAGATGAATTTCGCTCAAACGGTAGTGCGATGGTGACTCTCCGAAGTGTTCAGTTCAGAGTCCGGAGAACGGCTCGATGCCCTTGAGCTGCGAGAACTGGTCCTTCGCCCAGTAACTCACATTAGCCGTAACGTCGTCCAATAACTCCATGTAGTCGGCCCAGGCGACCCAGCGCCAGTCGCCGACCTCCTCGGGGTTCGGCGCCGGCTCGGCGTCGGCCCAGGCGGCGAACACCGGGCAGAACTCGTTCTCGACGATCCCTTGGAACGGCGGCGTCCGGTAGCGGTAGTTCGGCAGCACGCAGTGCAGCCCGGACAGCGACGGCAGCCCGAGCTCGTAGCCGGCGCGGCGCCGGACGGCGTCCTCGATGGCTTCGCCGGGCGCGGGGTGGCCGCAGACGCTGTTGGTCCAGACCCCGGGCCAGACCTTCTTGTGGAGGGCGCGCTGGGTGATCAGCAGGGCGTTGTCGCTGCGCCGCAGGACGTAGCACGAGAAGGCCAGGTGTAACCGGGTGTGTTCGTGGTGGCTGGCCAGCTTCGGGCCGGTCTCGCCGGTGGGCACGCCGTCCTCGGTGACGAAGACGACCTGCTCGGTCTCGGGTTCGGTCGCGGTATCCACGCGCCCCAGTGAACACGACGGGCCGCGCCGCGCCGTACCGCGAGGCGGGTGGGTTACCCGTGATCCGCCCGGCGGGGTGACGCGCCGTCACCGCGCGTTGAGGTGCTCCACGAGCAGCGTGGTGACGGCTTCCGGCGCCTCTTCGGGCACCCAGTGCGTGACGTCTTCGAGCATTTCGAAGCGGTACGGCCCGGTGACCCAGCCGGCGGTGTCGAACGCGGCGGTGGAGCCGAAGGAGACGTCCTCGGTGCTCCAGATGTACAGCGTCGGCACGGCGATCTTGCCGATCTTCCCGCCGGGCCGCCCGGCCCGGTACCAGTTGAGCGCGGCGGTGAGCGCGCCCGGCTCGGACAGCCGCTGCACGTATTCGTCGACCTTCGACGGCGCCACGCGCCGCTCGAACATCTCCCGCAGCGCGTGGGCGTCGTTCTCCAGCATCCGCCGTTCGGTGACGCGGGTCTGCCGCCACTCGGTCATGTACCGGGTGCGCAGGTGCTGGTCCTCGTCGGTCTTCATGGCGTTGGCGAGCGCGGCGGGGTGCGGCGTGGAGACGACGGTGAGGCTGCGCAGCCGGTCGGGGTGCGCGTCGGCGGTCCACCAGGCGACGGCGCCACCCCAGTCGTGCCCGACGAGGTCGAACTGCGGCCACCCCAGCGCTTCGGCGATGGAGACGACGTCCCCGACGAGGTGATCGATCGAGTAGTCCCCGGCCGGCTCCGGCCGCACCCCGGGCGAGTAACCCCGCTGATCCGGCGCGACGGCCCGGAACCCGAGCACCCCGAGGGTGGCGACCTGGTGCTCCCACTCGACCGCGGCTTCGGGGAAGCCGTGCAGCAACAGCACGGGCCGCCCGTCCTCGGGCCCGGCGGCGATGGCGTCGAAGGAACCGGCCTCGGTGGGGATGCTGATGTGGTCGATCACAGCCCGAATCTACTTCGCGAGCACCTCCTCGGTCGTGGCGACCTGTACCAGCGGCGCGTACAGCCGCATGATGTCCAGCGCCTTCGTGTGGCTCTCGTCGTCCGCGCCCGCGCAAGCGTCGGAGACCACCGTGACCGCGACGCCCGCGTCCGCGGCCGCCAGTGCTGTTGACAGCACGCAGCAGTCCGTTGAGACGCCCGCGAGCACCAGGCCCGCGCCGCCCACGCGGGTGGCCAACCGTGGGTTCCACTTGCCGAAGGTTGTTCCGTCCACTGTGGATTCCGGCTCGAACGCGTCGACCACCTGGTACAGGGGTGCGTCCGGTGGCTGCAAGGCGAACGGCCACTGCTCGTAATACCGGCGCCACGCTCCTTCCGGAGGCGAAGGGGCGATGAACCGCGTGAACACCACGTCGTTGCCGAAGGCCGTCACCAGCCGGTGGATTGGCGGGAGCACCTCGGCGAAGCGTGGGGTGAACCACGGGCTCGCCGGGTCGGCGAACACGTTCTGCAGGTCGATGACCGCGAGGATCCTCTTCACACTGTCTCCTGTTCGCGGACCCGCTGCCGCGTCAGCAACGTCGCCAGGAAGCCCAGGGCCAGCGCCAGCAGCACGCCGAGGTTCGCGGAGGCCCACGCGCCTTCGCGACCGCCCAGCCCGAACGGTTCCAGCAGGTATCCCTGCCACTTCAGCCACTCCGCGGACGTGTTCGTCACCAGGCCCCAGCCGAGCGCTGTCGACACCAGCACCAGGGCGATCGGGCCGACGCGGACGTCGCCGTAGCGGCCGGCCGGGTCGAACAGCTCGCGCTCGACGTAGTCGCCTCGCCGCAGCAGGACGTCCGCGAGCATCACGCCGCACCAGGCCGCCACCGGGACGCCCAGCGTCACCAGGAAGCCCTGGAACTGGCCGAGGAACTCGCCGCCGAAGAAGACGATGTAGATCGTGCCGAGGATCATGATCGCGCCGTCGACCAGCGCCGCCGCCGGGCGGGGGATGCGCAGGCCCGCCGAGAGCAGGGCCAGCCCCGACGAATAGATGTCCAGCACCGCGCCGCCGACCAGGCCGAGCACCGCGACGATCGCGAACGGCACCAGGAACCACAGCGGCAGCAACGTCGTGAGCGCGCCGATCGGGTCCGCCGAGATCGCCTTGCTCAGGTCCGGCGACGAGCCGGCCAGCAGCAGCCCGAACACCAGCAGCACCACCGGCGCCACCGACGCGCCGAACGTCGTCCAGCCGACCACGCCCCGGCTCGACGACGACCGCGGCAGGTAGCGCGAGTAGTCCGCGGCCGCGTTGACCCAGCCGAGCCCGAAGCCGGTCATCAGGAACACCAGCGCCCCGACCCACTGCTGCGCCGAGCCGGACGGCAGCGCGCTGACGGTTTCCCAGTGCACATCGCCGGCCACGAGGACCACGTAGACGACGGTGAGCACCCCGGTGATCCAGGTGATCCACGTCTGCAGCCGCATGATCGCGTCGAAGCCGAGCACGCCGGCGGCGACGGTCAGCGCCGCCACCACGACGAGCGCGACCACCTTCGTCGGTGTCCCGCCGCCCCAGCCGAGACGCTCGAACACCGTCGCCGTGGCCAGTGTCGCCAGCGCGGCGAGCACGGTTTCCCAGCCGACCGTCAGCAGCCACGAGATCGCCGACGGCAGCCGGTTGCCGCGCACGCCGAACGCCGCCCGCGAGAGCAGCATCGTCGGCGCCGACCCGCGTTTGCCCGCGATGGCGATGAACCCGCACAGCAGGAACGAGAACAGGATGCCGACGACGCCGGCGACGAGCGCCTGCCCGAACGAGATGCCGAAGCCGAGGGTGAACGAGCCGTAGCTCAGCCCCAGCACCGACACGTTCGCGCCGAACCACGGCCAGAACAGCTGCCGCGGCCGTCCGCGCCGCTCGGCGTCGCCGATCACGTCGAGGCCGTTCGTCTCCACCTCGAGCCTGCGGGAACCGGTCATCGCGTGGCCTCCACCAGCTGGTCGATCTCCTGCCGGCCCGGCGCGGTCGCCGGGCCGCGCCGGGTCACCGAAAGCGCGGCCGCCGCGTTGGCGCGCACGGCGGCGTCGAGGACGGTACTGCCGCGCAACAGCTCCGCGGCCAGCACGCCGCAGTGCGTGTCACCGGCGCCGGTGGTGTCCACCGCGTCGACCGGGAACCCGGGGACGTCGGTGATCCGCCCGTTTTCGTGGACGCGGCAGCCTTTCGCGCCCTCGCGGATGACGGCGACGGGCGGCAGCTCGCCCAGCACCTCGGCTTCGCGGGCGGTGCAGCTCAGTATGTCTATTGTGGACAGCAGGTCACGGATGTCTCCAGGGTCGATGTCGGCGATGAGCGGGCCGGGGTCGAACAGGATCTTCGAGCCGGGCAGCCGGGGCAGCCACTCGACGAGGGCCGCGCGATTGATCTCGTGCAACCAACTGTATCCGCTCACGTACACGACGTCGTCATTCTTTGGGGTGACCCGGTCGAGCAACTCGGCGCGCAGCCGTCCTTCGGCGCCGGTGCCGGTCGCGAAGGTGCGCTCACCGGTCGCGTCCACCAGCACGACGACGACCCCGGTGTCCACTTCGGACGTTGGTTCGTGCGCCAGCTCCACGCCTTCGGCCGAGAGGGCGGCCCGCGCGAGATCGCCGAAGCCGCCGGTTCCGTGGCTGCCGGCGTAAAGCACGCGCGCGCCGGAGCGCGCGGCGGCGGCCATGACGTTGAAACCCCCACCAGGCACCAGGTTCGTCGACGACGCCAGGACGTCGCCGCCCGGCGGAGGCAGGGCCGGCACCGCCATGACGAGGTCGATGACGACCTGCCCGGTGTGCACCAGCCGCCCGGTCATCGGCGGCGCAGCTTCAGGAGTTCGTCGACCAGCGGCCCGAACTCGAGCCGGTTGACCGCGAGCACGGTCTCGACGACGTCGGGGCGGAAGGCGCCGACACCATGCGTGGCACCGAGCATCGCCCCGCAGATCGCGGCGACCGTGTCGGTGTCGCCACCGAGCCCGGCGGCCAGGCGCAGCGCCGCCGGCGGGTCGTCGCCCATGGCCTCGGCCAGCGCGAACGCGGCCACCACGGACTCCTGCGACGCGACGGACGTGCCGATCACCCGCGCGACCGCGTCGGCGACGGCGGCCGGGGCCATGCCCCGCACCCAGTCGCGCGCCCAGCGGATCCGGGCGGCGATTTCCCCGCCGGGTGCCCAGTGCCCGCGTTCCCCGCCGACGACGGCGGCGCGCTCGCCCGCGTCGAGCGCTTCGGGCAGGCTCGCGCCGTCGACCCCGGCGGAGACGGCGGCCGCGACCGCGGCGGCCGACGCGATGCCCAGGCTGGTGTTGTGCGTGACCCGCGCGGTCGCGACGACGGCGTCGACCAGCCGGTGCAGGTCGTCCGACGGCGTCGCGATGCCGACCGGCGTGACCCGCATGGCGGCGCCGTTGGTCGTCCCGGTGCGGCCGGCCTCTTCGGCCGGGACGCCGTCCTGGAGCCGCGAGAGCGCCCGTTTGGTGGACGGCCCCAGCAGGTCCGCGGAACCGCGGCGGACCATGTCGGCCTCCCAGATCAGCAGGGCGTCGGCGAAGACGTGCGGCTCGACGGTGCCGCGGCCGTCGATGAGCAACCGGGCCAGCAGGACGGCCTGCTCGGTGTCGTCGGTGACCGAGCCGGCGGGCATGGACGGCGCGACCGGCTGCTCGGCGACGGCGGAGAGCAGGCCGGTGACCGGCCCGTAGGTGGCGGCGATGGCGGCGCGGGACATCGACTGCGTCGGCATGCCGAGTGCGTCGCCGACGGCCAGCCCGGTGAACGCGCCGAGCGCGTGGTCCCGGGCGGTCACCGGTGCCCGAACGTGAGGTGGAACTGGAACCGGTCCGGGTCCAGCAGGCTGACGACGCGCTCGACGAGCCGGCCTTCGATGTCGACCGAGGTGCGTTCGGCGCGGAGGAAGAGCTCGCCGATCGAGCGGCCGAGCAGTTCGGCGGCGCAGGCGTCCAGGCGTTCGGTGCTGATCCACTGGTCGCCGCCGACGGAGATCCGCCCGGCGGCTTCGAGGGTCTTGGTCAGGGAGCCGTCCTGCAGGCCCGTCGCGGGGAGGCCGGCGAGCGGCCCGACGGCGGGCACGGTGGCGGTTTCGAGCGAGATCCCGCGCTCGTGCTCCCGCCGCAGCCGCCGCACGGCGACGTAGGCCCGCTCGCCGAATTCTTCTTCCAGGGCCACGTCTTCGACGGCTTCGATGCCGAGCAGTTCGGTGACGACCGGGGCACCGGCGTCGGCGAGGGCGCGGGCCCAGCCGATCCGCTGGTCGAGCTGGACGCCGTCGAAGGTGACGAACGACCCGACGCCGGCCTGGGTGGAGATGAGCTCGAGCTGCTGGAGCTCGGACAGCGCGCTGCGGACGGTGCCGCGGCTGACCTGGTACTGCACGGCGAGCTGGTTCTCGCCGGGGAGGCGTTCGCCGTGGGCGAGCCGCCCGGAGCGGATCAGGTCGGTGAGGTCCCCGACCAGCTGCTGCCGCTTGCTGTACATGTCCACACCTGTACACCGTGCGTTGGTGCAGGTCAAGCGGCCACGAGGACACGTTCCCGCGCGTCGGCGGCGATCATCTTGCCCGCCTGCTCGGCCACCTTGCCGGAGACGACCATGATCACCGCGAAGGCGCCCGCGAAGAGGGTGGTGCTCAGCCAGACCATGGTCGGGACGGGCAGCGTGAACGCGCCGGCGATGCGAGCCGCGCTCTCCAGCACGAAGCCGATACCCCAGATCACGCTGCAGCGCCGCAGGACGGCGTCGAACCGGGCGGTCCCGCTGAGCCGTTCCCACGCGGCTTCCCGGTCGGCGTTGCCGCGGGTGAGGAAGGGACGCATCGTCTTGGTCATGATCGGGGCCGCGGTGAAGGCCGAGACGAGGATGACCAGGCCGGTGATGCCGCTGCCGAGCGAGTCCTTGGCGATCATCATCCGGGCGTCACCGGAGACGAAGGTGAGCAGCATGCCGACGACGTTCGTGACCAGGACGACCAGGGCGAGACCGTTGAGCGTGCGGTCCTTGGCGAACTGGTAGAGCGTCCGGGCCAGCGGGAAGACGCCGGCGGCGGCGAGCGCGGTGAAGCCGCTCGAGCCGAGCGAGTGGAGTGCGTAGTAGACGCCGGTCGGGACGGCGATCTCGATCGCGAGGGTCTTGAGGAGGGCGGTTCCGGGCTGGTTCGTCGTCATGAGAAGAGCTTGTCGCGGCGGAGGGCCCGGGAAGGATGCCGTCCGCCACGACTTCGGGCTGACAGATGTCACGGGCCGCCTCACGTTTCGTGCGGCCGCGACGTCTACTGGGTATGACGATGTTTTTGCGAGGCCCGGTCGCGCAGGCGATCCACCCGGTGTGGATCGCCTGCGCGGTCGTGGTCCTGGGGCTCGTCACCGCGTCGCCGCGTGGCTCACGCCGCGGGCACGGTCCACTGCTGGTTCGCCTGGCCGTTGCAGGTCCACAGGAGCACCTTGGTGCCGTTCGCGGTCCCTTGGCCGCTCGCGTCCAGGCACAGGTTCGACTGCACCCCGGCGATCGTGCCGTTCGCGTTCACGGTCCACTGCTGGTTGGCCTGGCCGTTGCAGTCCCAGATGACCACCGCTGTCCCGTTGGCCGTGCCCTGGCCGGACGCGTCGAGGCACTTGTTCCCGTAGACGGTCAGCTGCCGGCTCGCCGTGCGGGTCCAGGTCTGGCCCGGGCCGCCCTGGCAGTCCCACAGCTGCAGCTGGGTGCCGTTCGCCGAGGTCGCGTTCGGCACGTCGAGGCAGCGGCCGGACGGCTTGCCGGTGATCGCCCCGCCGCCCGTGGGCGTGCCGTCGGTTCCGGTGACCGTGAGCAGGACCGCTTCCCCGGCCGGGACGGAAGTCGCGTAGCTCGAAGCGAACGTGCCGCGATCGGCTCCGGCCCACACGTCACGCACGGTGGCCGAGCTCGTCAGGCCGAGGGAAGACCAGCGGGCGGTGATGGTCGCGGCGGAGCCGGTGCGGTTGAGGAGCACGACGGCCCGGCGACCGGTGCCGGACAACACCTTCTGATAAACCTGCAGCCCCGAAGCGTCCTCGGCGACCTTCGTGCCTTGCCGCCCGAGCGGGTCCTGGTCCACGGCGATCATTTCCGGGTTGGTGAGCGCGGCTTTCGTGGCGGCGGTCATTTCGCCGGGCTTGTTGCCCGCGATCAGCGGGGCGCCCGAAATCGCCCACAGGCTCAGGTGCGTGCGGTTCTGCGCGTCGGAGAAGCCGGGCAGCCCGGCGACGAGCATGTCGGGGTCGTTGTAGTGGCCGGGACTCTGCGCGCTCGCGTGCTGGGCGGCGTCGAAGTTGGCCAGCACGCGCGACATCGAGGGCTTCTCGCCTCAGTAGATGATGTCGCCGCTGGTGCGCCACAGGTTGGCGATGGACGGCGCCCAGTTCCACGGCTGCTGGCCGCCCCATTCGCAGACGGAGAACACCATCGGCCGTCCCGTCTGGGCGGTGGCGCGCGCGATGGAGTCGCTGATCGCGGTGTAGGAGTTGCGGGCGTTGAGCCCTTCGGCCGAGCCGCCGCACCAGTCGACCTTCACGTAGTCGAAGCCCCAGCGGGAGAACTGGAGGAAGTCCTGGTCGTAGTGGCCTTCGGCGCCGGTGCCGGGGTAGGCGGGATGGCCGGTCGGGTAGTAGTAGCCACAGCCGTTGCGGCCGGCGTCGGTGTAGATGCCCGCTTTCAGCCCTTTGCTGTGGATGTAGTCGGCGATGGCGGACATCCCGCCGGGCCACTTCGCGGTGTCGACGGTGATGTTGCCTCCCCCGTCACGGGAGCCCGTCCACCAGCCGTCGTCGATGTTGACGTACTCGTAGCCCGCGTCCTTCATGCCGGAGGTCACGAGCGCGTCCGCCTGCCGCTCGATGACGGTGTGGTCGATCGTCCCGGCGAAGGAGTTCCAGGAGTTCCACCCCATCGGGGGCTTGGTGATCGGGGCCGCCGCCGCGGCACTCGACGGAGGCGCGAAGACCACCAAAGCGGACAGCAGGCCCGCGATCGCCGCGAGCACTTTCGAGAATGTCCACAAGGGACGAAAGGAGCGAAGCGGCGGGGCGGCGAGAGAGGACGCGTGCGACAACGGAACCCCCATCAGCATTGACGGCGAGCCGGGCGGTGGCGGAGTGTGAACGCTAACACAAAGTCGCTTTTTGTTGTGCGGCAAGGTGAAACTTTCATTTCGCGGCCTGCGCGGTGACGGCGCCTTCGATGGACCCGCTGGAGTGAGGGCTCGGCGGCAAACGGGGGGCGTTTTGCCGCCGAGCCGAACCGTCGATGATCGGGCCGGTCGGGGGGCGTGCCGGACCGATCATCTGGGCGTCAGAAAAGAGGGCGAGCGGCGGCGACCATGACGGCCGGGGCCGGACATCACCGGAACGGGTGACGCGCGCCCGCTCGGAGTGCGGTCTCGGCTCAGCCGCCCGAGTGCATGTCCTCGGCTTCGGGGACGCAGTCGTCGTCCGGGTCGTCGAGCCAGCCGTGGGGCAGCGTGACCTTGCCCGGGGAGCCCTGGCGGCCGCGCGGGCCGGTGGCCGCTTCGGGGAAGGGGGCGTCGTGGTCGAGCTGGGCGATCAGGTCGTCGAGCTGGTCCATCGACGAGAGCATCGCGAAGCCGCGGCGCAGCTCGGAGCCGACCGGGAAGCCCATCAGGTACCAGGCCATGTGCTTGCGGATGTCGCGCATGGCCTTGTCGTGGCCGTCGTGCTCGATGAGGAGCTCGGTGTGGCGGCGGAGTACGGCTGCGACTTCGCCCAGGTTGGGCGGCGTCGGGAGGGGGCGTCCGGCGAAGGCGGCTTCGAGCTCGCCGAACAGCCACGGGCGGCCGAGGCAGCCGCGGCCGACGACGACGCCGTCGCAGCCGGTTTCGTCGACCATGCGCAGCGCATCCTCCGCGCTGAAGATGTCGCCGTTGCCGAGCACCGGGATGCTGGTGACGGCTTCCTTGAGCTCGGCGATCTTGGTCCAGTCCGCCTGGCCGGAGTAGCGCTGGGCGGCGGTGCGGGCGTGCAGGCTGACGGCGGCGGCGCCCTCGGCTTCGGCGATGCGGCCGGCGTCGAGGAAGGTGCGGTGGTCGTCGTCGATGCCGATCCGGAACTTCACCGTGAACGGCGTGTCCCCGGCCGCTTTCACGGACTCGCGCACGATGGCTTCGAACAGCTTCCGCTTGAACGGCAGCGCGGCCCCGCCGCCCTTGCGGGTCACCTTGGCGACCGGACAGCCGAAGTTGGAGTCGACGTGGTCGGCCAGCCCCTCGCCGACGATGATCCGGACGGCTTCGGCGATGGTCTTCGGGTCGACGCCGTAGAGCTGCATGGACCGGGGCTTTTCGTCCGCCCCGAAGGTCATCATGTGCATGGTCCCGGGGTGCCGTTCGACGACGGCGCGGGCGGTGATCATCTCGCACACGTAGATGCCGGCGCCGTACTCGGCGCACAGCTGCCGGAAGGCGACGTTGGTGATGCCGGCCATGGGGGCGAGCACGACCGGCGGATCGACCTCGTAGGGGCCGATCTTCAGGGCGGGCTTGCTCAGGGTCGCGGTCACGTCCTCCATTGTCGCTGGTGGTGTTGGTCACACCCAACCAGGGTCGCCGGGCCGGGGCTCACTTGTCCCAGACCGTGACGTCGCCGGTGGCACCTCCGTCGGACGTTTCGGCGACGCCGGTCACGTCGATGCGGAACACGCGCCCCTCCGCCGTGCGGCCGCAGACGTGATTGCCCTTCTCCGTTCCGCTGATGTACGTCTTGCCCTGCTCGTCGACCGCCGAGGCGCAAGCCGCGCGGTCCGGGGTGCCGCTGCTGGTCCACACCGCCAGCTTCGCGGCGTCGTGGTAGCTCTCGAACACACCGCCGCCGCCCCAGACGTACGTGTCGCCCGTGCGCTTCGGCGGTTTCAGGTCGAAGTTGAAGCGGCCGAACTCCAGGTGACCCTGGTAGTACACCGTCGCCGGGGCGGCCGGGGTGTTCGCGGCCGGCGGCTGCGTGGCGCCGGGCGCCGCGGGCGAGCTGCTGCTGCTCGGCTGGGTGCCGCCGTCGCTCTTGAACAGCCCGCCGAAGTTGGCGACGCCGGTCAGCAGTGCGCCGATCGCGCCCATCAGCGCCACGGCTCCCGCGATGCACCCGGCCTTCTTCGCCTCCGCCATCACTCCCCCTCACGACGTGATCGATTGGTCACTCTAGACAGGCATAGGGTTCGGCGTATGACGAACGTGCCCCTCCGCTGGGGAATCATGGGGACCGGCGGGATCGCCGGCGCCTTCGCCCAGGATCTGCAGCTCACCGGCTCCGGCGTGGTCGCCGCGGTCGGGTCTCGCTCGGCCGGGAGCGCCGAACGGTTCGCGGCCGAGCTGAGCATTCCCACCCGGCACAGCAGCTACGAAGCGCTCGCGAACGATCCGGACGTCGACGTCGTCTACGTCGCCACGCCGCACCCCATGCACCACGCCAACACCCGGCTCGCGCTCGAAGCCGGCAAGCCCGTGCTCGTCGAGAAGCCGTTCACGATGAACGCCGGCGAGGCCCGCGACCTCGTCGAGCTCGCGCGGGCCCGGAACCTGTTCCTGATGGAGGCGATGTGGACGCGCTTCCTGCCGCACATCCGGCACGTCCGCGAGCTCCTGCCGAGCCTCGGCGACGTCGTCACCATCGCCGCTGATCACGGGCAGTGGTTCGCCGAAGACCCCGCCTTCCGGCTGTTCGCTCCCGCACTGGGTGGGGGTGCCCTGCTCGACCTCGGGATCTACCCCGTCTCGTTCGCGTCGATGATCCTCGGGGCGCCCGAGCGCGTGGCCGCGATGGCGACGCCGGCCTTCACCGGTGTCGACGCCCAGACGTCGATGCTGTTCGGCTACGCGAGCGGCGCGCAAGCCGTCTTGACCTGCACGTTGAGTGCGGTTTCGCCGACCATCGCGACGATCATCGGCACGGACGCGCGCATCGAGATCGACGGGCCCTTCTACGCTCCCGCCTCCTTCACCCTCATCCCGCGCGACGGCGAGCGAAGCCGCTTCGAATACGTCGATGAGGGCCGTGGCCTGCGGCACCAGGCCGACGAAGTGGCGCTCCGGCTGGCCGCCGGGGAGACCGAGAGCCCGCTGATGCCGCTGGACGAGACCGTCTCGATCATGACGACCATGGACGAGGTGCTGGCCGCGACCAGGACGTGACCCGGGATTGAGTAGTGCTACGGATCCGCAGGTGGACGCGGGTGCATGACCCTGTCCGGTATGACCACCGACGCAGATGTGCTCCTCCGGCTCGCCGGCGAGATCGACGACCTGGGGCGTCGTCTCGCCCTGGTGGGTTCCGAACTGCGGACCGTCCGGGAAGACACTCAGCCCGAGGAGGCCGGACACGCCGAACCCGCGCAGGCCGAACAGCCCCCGCAGCCGGAGCAGGCACCGCAACCGCAGCCGCAGCCTGAGCCGCGACTCCAAGCCCAACCCCAGCCCCAACCGCAGCCCCGGCCGATGCGGCCCGAGTCGGTCCCGTGGCCGCAGTACCAGTGGCAGCCGCCTCCCCAGCAGCAGTACGTCCCGCCGCAGCAGCACTACGCTCCGGCGCCGTCGTCCTACCTGCCCGCTCCGCGGCCGACGCTGGGCGAAAAGCTCGGCCGGGAAGGCGCCGGCAGCCGCGTGCTCGCCTGGGTCGGCGGGGCCGTGACGCTGCTCGGTGTCGTGCTGCTGCTCGTGCTGGCCGTGCAGCGGGGCTGGCTCGGGCCGCTGCCGCGGGTGCTCGTCGGTGCCGGGTTCGGGCTGGCGCTGACCGGCACCGGCGTGTGGCTGCACCGCAAGCCCACCGGCCGCACCGGGGCCTTCGCGCTGGCCGCCACCGGCATCGCGACGCTCTACCTGGACGTCGTCGCCGCGACCACGCTGTACGAGTTCCTGCCGGTGCTCGCCGGGCTCGCGGCCGGGCTGGCGGTGGCCGTCGGCGGGCTGCTCGTGGCCGTGCGCTGGGAGTCGCCGCTGCTGGCTGCCGCCGTCGTCATCGGCTGTGTCGTGTGCTCGCCGATGATCGTGCGCGGGTTCACCCCCGAACTGGTCACGTTCCTGCTGATGGTCCAGCTCGCGACGGCGCCGGTGCAGCTGCGCCGCGACTGGCCGTCGCTGACGCTCTCGGCCGGCATCCCGCCGCTGCTCGCCTCCGTGATCAGCACGGCGTGGCTCGGCGGGGGCGGCAGCTGGGCCAACACCGCCGCGGCCGGCGGCGCCGCGGTCGCGTCCGTCGGGCTCGGGCTGATCGTGCTGCGCCGCCGCGAGAACGACCCCGCGGCGCTTTCCCTGCTGGCCACCGCGGTGGTGCCGACGCTCGTCGCGGCGATGCTGCTGCCGAAGGCGCAGGCGGTGCCGATCACGGCCGGGGCGGGTGTCGTGCTGCTCGCCGTCTGGGCGGCGCGCCGCTGGTGGCCAGGGTTCGCCGGGCAGGTGGCCGGACTGGCCGGGTTGGTCGCGATCCTGCAGGCGACGGTCACCCAGTTCGACGGCCCGGTGCGCGCCGGGGTGCTGCTCGGGGAGGCGTTGCTACTGGTCGTGGGGGGGGGGGGGGGGCGCCCCCCCGGGGGGCGGGCCCCCCCCCCCCCGGGGGGGCGGCGCCGCGGCCCGCCCGGCCGGGGCGGCGGCCGCCACCCCCCCCCCCCGCACCAGGGC
>NZ_CP100416.1:10113442-10114712 GCF_026017845.1 Amycolatopsis mediterranei | reverse complement strand
CACGTGGAGTTGCCCCGTGGGGCCGGACACCTTGATTCCAGACAGTGGTCTGGAGGGAGGATGTCCTGATGTCGCGCAGGTCGAAGTATCCGGAGCAGTTCCGTCGGGACGCGATCGAGCTGGTCAACTCCAGCGACCGGCCGTTGCGGCAGATCGCCCGCGAGCTGGGGGTCAACCACGAGACCCTGCGCTCGTGGGTGAACGTGGCCAAGCAGGCCGCCGAGGCCGGGCCGCCGGCGGAGGACCCGGCGGTGACCGATGAGGTGGCACGGTTGCGCAAGCAGGTCGCTGAGCTGCAGAAAGAGAAGGAGATCCTGCGCAAAGCGGCCGCCTATTTTGCGCGCGAGATGGATCGATGAGCTACCGCTACCGGTTCATCTCCGAACACCGCCCCGCGTTCGGGGTGAAGCGGTTGTGCCAGGTCCTGGGGCTGCGGCGGCAGGGCTTCCACGAATGGGTCGCCGCCGAGACGGCCCGGGCGGCGCGGGCCGAGGCCGAGCAGGAACTGCTCACCCTGATCACCTCGATCCACGCCGAACATCGGGGCGCTTACGGGGTGCCGCGGGTGACCGCGGAGCTGCACCGCCGCGGCCATCTGGTGAATCACAAGCGGGTCGAGCGGTTGATGCGCGAGCATGGGCTGGCCGGGATCACCCGCCGCAAACGCCGCACGCTGACTCGGCCGGCGGCCGGCCCGGTTACCCCGGTCGGTGACCTGATCCGCCGGAACTTCACCGCCGAGAAACCAGGGCAGCGGTTCGTCGGGGACATCACCTGCCTGCCCACCTTCGAAGGCTGGCTCTACCTGGCCACCGTCATCGATCTGCATACCCGCGAGGTCGTCGGGCACGCCATGGCCGAGCACATGCGCACCGATTTGGTCTGCGACGCTGTCGATCTGGCCACTGCCCGCGGCCTCATCAAGCCCGACGCGGTGTTCCACTCCGACCGCGGCGTCCAATACACCTCCGGCCAGTTCCGGGCCGCTCTCGCCGAGAAGAACATCCGGCCCTCAATCGGGCGGGTCGGGTCCTGCTACGACAACGCCGTCGCCGAAGCCTTCTTCGCCACCCTGAAAACCGAGATCGGCGCCACGATCTGGCGGACCCGGGCCCAGGCCCGCCAGGACGTGTTCCGCTACCTGCGCTACTACAACCACAAACGACTGCACTCCACCGTCGGCCAGAACACCCCAGCCGAAGCCCGAAACAGCTACGTTCAGGCCCCAGCTGCCTAAAACCCCGTGTCCGCCCCACCGGGGCAACTCCAC
>NZ_CP100416.1:10034337-10113342 GCF_026017845.1 Amycolatopsis mediterranei | reverse complement strand
CAGCCGAAGCCCGAAACAGCTACGTTCAGGCCCCAGCTGCCTAAAACCCCGTGTCCGCCCCACCGGGGCAACTCCACTCGCGTGATTGAAGGGACGACACGCGTGATTGAAGGGACGACACGCGTGATTGAAGGGACGACACGGCGGGTCAGGACGCCCAGGGGCCGATGCCCGTGACGCGGTCGGCCGTGATGCGCACGATCACGCCCGTCGGTGAGCCCTGGTTGCCCAGTTCGTACTTCTCGGCGCCGAGGTACCGCCGGGCCTGCCGGTCCATCAGCGCCGTGAACTCGGCGGCGATGTCCGGCCCGGTCACCCGGGCGGTGCCGCGGACCAGCAGGTACTGCGGCAGGCCCCGCGCGTCGCGCTCGTCGTGGTCCTCGATCAGCACGGTGACGCGCGGGTCGTTGCGGATGTTGCGCACCTTGGGCCGGCGGCCCTCCATGCCCATCACGATCTCGTCGCCCTCCCGGCTGGCCCAGACCATCGAGGTCTGCGGCGAGCCGTCCGGGTCGACGGTCGTCAGCACGGCGTTGAACGGCCGTTCGAACAGGCGGTGGCAGCTTTCGGGAAGTTCCATGATGCCGAGCGTAGGGAGCCGATGGGTACCACTCGGTACCTTTGTTCCCATGGGTGACTTCCCGGGAGACGTCTTCCTCGCCGACTGCCCGGCCCGGCTGGCGATCGAGCTGATCGCCGACAAGTGGGCGGTCGTCGTCGTGTTCGCGCTCAGCCGCGGCCCGCGGCGGCACGGCGAGCTGGCCGGCCTCATCGGCGGCATCTCCCGCAAGGTCCTCACCCAGACGCTGCGCAAGCTCCAAGGCCACGGCCTGGTGGACCGCCGCGCGTACGCCGAAGCGCCGCCGCGCGTCGAGTACTGCCTGACCGAGCTGGGCCGGACGCTCGTCGAGCCGATCGGCGTCCTCACGAAGTGGGCGACGCTGCACGGCGAGGCCGTCCTCGAGGCTCAGGAGGCCAGGTAGGCCTCGATCGCCGCCGCGATGGCCGAAGCGAACTGCTGCCGTCCGTCCGCGCTCGTCATCCGGGCCGCCTCCGTGGCGTTGCGCATGTTGCCGCACTCCACCAGGGCCGCCGGCCGGGTCGAGAGGTTGAGGCCGGCCAGGTCCGCGCGGGCCGAGAGCCCGTTCGTGCCGATGTAGTTCGCCGCGCTGAAGCCGCTCGTGCGCATCGTGTCGCGCAGGGTCTGCGCCAGCCGCGTCGAAGGTGCTCCCTGCGCGGCGTTCAGCGGTGGTGACGAATAGGCGACGTGGAAGCCGTTCGCCCCCGCCGCTTCCGAGCCGTCGGCGTGGATGGAGACGACCGCGTCCGCGTTCGCCTCGTTGCCGATCGTCGCGCGGCGATCGACGCAGGGGCCGACGCCGGTGTCGTCCTGTCGCGTGTAGACGACGCGGATTCCCTTGTCCGCCAACGCTTTCCCGACCCGCTGGGCGACGTCGAAGGTGAACGCGTGCTCGGGGTAACCCGCGTTGGTCGCGGTGCCGGTGGTGTTGCACGGCTTGGTCTGCCCGCGCCCGGCAGGCACCGGGCGGTTGATCTCCGCCGGGTGGGCGCCGTTGCCGCCGTTGTGCCCGGGGTCCAGCACGACGACCTTCCCGGCCGCCACCGGCGGCGGCGCGACCGGCGAGGACGAAGGCGAGGGCGAAGACGTGGGCGACGGCGAAGGTGACGGTGAAGGCGTCGGTGCGGGAGAGGCGGTAGTGGCCGCCGGAGAGGGTGGCGGCGGCGCCGCCGGAGCGTCGTCGGAGCAGCCGGTGAGCAGGAGGGCACCGGCCAGCAGGAGGGGAGCAGTCGCGCGTCGCACGGCGACCACGGTGCCACAGCCCGGCACTTCGCGTGGCGCGACTACCCTGGTGGCGACACAGGCGTGCAGAGAGGACCGAGTGCGATCATGGCCCAACCCGGCGGCGGCTTCGACCTTTCCCAGCTGATGCAGCAGGCGCAGCAGATGCAGCAGAAGCTCGTCGAAGCCCAGGAAGAGCTGGCGAACACCGAGGTCACCGGCACGGCCGGGGGCGGACTGGTCACCGCGACCGTGTCCGGTGACAGCCAGCTGAAGAGCCTGCAGATCGACCCGAAGGTGGTCGACCCGGACGACGTCGAGACGCTGTCCGACCTGATCGTCGCGGCGGTCCGCGACGCGTCGGCGAGCGCGCAGAAGCTCACCGAGCAGAAGCTCGGCCCGCTGGCCGGCGGGCTCGGCGGCGGTGGCGGCATGCCGGACCTCGGCAGCCTCGGCTTCGGCGGCTGACGAACTTGTACGAAGGTGTCGTCCAGGACCTGATCGACGAGCTCGGGCGGCTGCCCGGGGTCGGGCCGAAGAGCGCCCAGCGGATCGCGTTCCACCTGCTGGCCACCGACCCGGCCGACATCGCGCGGCTGCAGGACGTGCTCGGCAAGGTCAAGGAGGGCGTGCAGTTCTGCGAGGTGTGCGGCAACGTCTCCGAGCAGCAGAAGTGCCGCATCTGCCGCGACGAGCGCCGCGACCTCACGGTCATCTGCGTGGTCGAGGAGCCGAAGGATGTCCTGGCCGTCGAGCGCACCCGCGAGTTCAAGGGCCGCTACCACGTCCTGGGCGGCGCGCTCGACCCGCTGTCGGGCATCGGCCCGGAGCAGCTGCGGATGCGCGAGCTCCTCAAGCGCATCGGCGAGGCGGACATCAAGGAGATCATCATCGCCACCGACCCCAACACCGAGGGCGAGGCGACGGCGACGTACTTGGTCCGCATGCTGCGGAACTTCCCGGGCCTGAGCGTGACGCGGCTGGCGTCGGGGCTCCCGATGGGCGGTGACCTGGAGTTCGCCGACGAGCTGACGCTGGGTCGCGCGCTGTCGGGTCGCCGGGTGCTCTAAGCAGCGTCGAAGCGGCGCAGGCCGTACAGGTTCATCAACCTGATCACCTTGTTCGCGTACTCCGGGTCGGTGGCGTACTTCTTCGCCACCGCCCGGATGAACGCATCCGGGTCCGCACGCACCGGCAGCGCCGCCGCGTAGTTCGGCGAAGTCGTCAAAAGCCGGCCGTAGTCGCGGAATGAGTCGTCGATCGAGGCGTACGAGCGGAAATACGCGTCCACCGGGTGGCACGGCGCCGGAATGCACTCCGTCGTCGGGTAGCGCGCGCAGCGCAGGGCGATCGGCCCCGGGCTCGACGGCGTCACGCACTTGAAGCCGAAGTGGTTCCGCTCGGCCGTGGACAGCTTGCTGCGGCCCCAGTTCGACTCCAGGATCGACTGCGCCACCGTGACCGACGCCGGGATGTCGTACGCCGCGTGGATCGCCCGCGCGATCGGGGCCGCCGCGCCGACGTACGCCTCCTGGAAGCCCGACGTCAGCGCGGCGTCACGGACCGCACCCTGGTCGATGGGCGGGACCACCACCAGCGCGGCCGCCAGTCCGATGTGGATCATGGCGACACTTTGCCCGGCTCACCCCCGGAAAAACCCAGCGTCACCCCAACGAGACCTCAGCAGTAGCCGAGCTGCGCCAGGGTGTCCACGACGATCTCGGCCGGGTGGTACTTGTCCATCCAGGACTCGCCACGCCGGTTCTGGTACGTGTCGAGGAAGTTCTGCAGCTTGTCGCCGCGCATTTCCGTCAGCACCACCGTCTCGCCGAGGTGCTGCGGCGTCTCGGTGCGCTCGCGGTGCACCGCGCACGGCAGGCCGAGGTAGTAGCACTCCGCCGAAAGACCACCCGAATCGGTGACGACGTACTCGGCGCGCGCCACCAGCGGCAGGAACTTCAGGTAGCGCATCTTCGGCTGGACGATGAACCGGTCGTCGAAGATGTTCTCGATGCCCAGCGAGCGGATCTTCTCGCGCTCCGGCGCGCCGGCCATGTACAGGATCGGCATCTTGCGGCTCTGCTCGCGCAGGATTTCCAGCGCCTCGCGGTACTTGTCCGGGCGCGAGACCAGCTCGAAGCGGTGCAGCGTGGCGAGACCGAACTTCTCCGGCAGGTCCGGCACGTCCAGCGGCTGGTTGATCGCCAGGCGCATCGCGTCGATCGCCGTGTTGGCTTCGGTGTCGACGACCACGCCGCGGGCATTGCGGAGGTTGTTGACCTCGCGGATGCTCGGCGCGAAGTGGATGTCGACGATCTTCGCCGCGATCTTGCGGTTCAGCTCCTCCGGCAGCGGCGAGAGGATGCTGCCGGACCGCGCGCCCGCCTCGACGTGCCCGACGCGGGACTTCAGGATCCGCTTGCCGATCAGCGAGCCGTACGGCGTGGTGAACGTGTCGCCGTGCACCAGCACCAGCGGCGGGCGGCCGTCCTCGGTCAGCGCGGCGCGCAGTTCGTGGCGACGGCTCCACGCGGTGCGCAGCACCTGCGCGGCCCAGCCCGGGACCTGCGCCGGCGACTCGAGGTTGTGGGCCTTGTCCTCCGGCACCAGCCAGACGTCCGGCTGCGGCATGTCCAGGTCCGCGAGAACGTCCGCGACCTCGTCGACGTGCTGAGCGGTGAACCAGATCTTCGGCCGCATCCCGCGCTCGCGGATCCCGTGGTAGACCGGGGCGATCTTGATCAGTTCCGCGGTGGTGCCGAGAATGAAGGAAATCACCGTGAAGCCCATTTCTGGTCGGGTGCGGTGGCGTAAGGATACTGGCCGACCTGCCACGGGGGCCGCCGGGTAGCCTCGGCACGGTGAGTGCGAACCCGCTCCTCCCCTCGCTCAGCGTCGTGATCCCGGTCTACAACGAGCAGGACTGGATCGAACGCAGTGTCGGCGCGCTGCTCGCTTCGGCGTCCGCCGCGAGCTGGCCGATCGAGGTCGTGGTGGTCGACGACGGCAGCACGGACGCCACGCCTTCCCGGCTCGACGACCTGCGCGAACGCCACGGCATCACCGTGCTGGGCCAGGCCAACGCCGGCCGGTTCGAGGCCCGGCGGGCGGGCATCGCCAAGTCTTCCGGCGAGTGGATCGCGCTGCTCGACAGCCGCGTCATCGTCGACGAGCACGCTCTGACGTTCCTGCGCGACCAGCTCGTGGACCACCCCGAGCGCGCGGTCTGGAACGGCCACATCAACGTCGCGTCCGAGCACAACCCGTACGCCGGGTTCATGGCCGGCCTGGTCAAGGTGCCCTGGCGCAAGTACTGCGCGAACCCGCGCCTGATGTCGTACGGCATCGAGGAGTTCGACGTCTACCCGAAGGGGACGACGTTCTTCTGCGCCCGCCGCGGCCTCCTCGAAGGCTCGGTGACGGCGTTCGCGTCGCTGTTCGACGACCTCCGCTTCGCCAGCGACGACACCCGCATGCTGCGCTGGATCGCCGAGCACGAGTGGATCTGGCTGGCCCCGGAGCTGTCGGCGACCTACCACGGGCGCGACTCGTTCAAGAAGTTCACGCAGCAGGCCTACTTCCGCGGCACGACCTACGTGGACTCCTACATCGCCTCGCCCGGCCCCGCCCGCAACGCCCTGTTCGGCGCGCTCGCCGCCGGTGCCGTCGGCCTGGTCTTCGCCGCGAAGAAGCCGAAGACGACGCTGGCCGCCGGTGTCCTCGGCGCGGTCGCGGCGGGTCAGGTCGTCAGGAAGTGCGGCGCGACGGGCCCCGAGGCCCGCGCGGTCAGCACGCTGCTGCCGGTGTTCGCCGGCGGGTTCGGCGCCGGTGTCCTGCGTGGACTCGCCATGGCCGGGCGCGCTCGGCTCCGCCGTCGATGAGCACCGAAGTGGACACGCCGGCCACCGCGCGCAGCGGACGCACGACCGCGGGCAGCCTCGGCGGCTCGTTGATCGTGTCCATCGGCCTCGGCTACCTGCTCACGGTCGCCTGCCAGCGGCTGCTGCCGCCGCAGGAATACGCCATCTTCGTCACGTTCTGGGGCCTGGTGATGGGCCTCGGCAGCACGCTCTCGCCGCTCGAGCAGGAGCTTTCGCGCCAGTCGGCGGTCGCCGCGCTCGCCGGCGGCAAGGCGGGCCGCCCGGCGCTGCGGGCGGTCGCGGTCGGCGTGGTCGTCGCGGCCGCGTTCTCCCTCGCCCTGCTGATCCCGCCGGTCAACGAAAAGCTCTTCCACGGCGACTGGTCGCTGGCGCTGATCGTGCTGTGCGGCGGGGTCGCGTTCGCCTGCCAGTTCGGCACGCGCGGGCTGCTCATCGGGCAGCACAAGGTGAAGGCCTTCTCGCTGCTCGTGGTCGCCGAACCGGCCGTGCGCGCGGTGATCTTGGGTGTCCTGGTCGTTTCGGTCGCCTACAACGTCGTCTCGCTGGCGATCGCGGTCGCGGCCGGCTCGTTCGCCTGGCTGCTGTTCACGCGCCCGGCCCGGCAGCTGCTCGACTTCCGGGTCGAAGGCGACGGCTGGGGCGTCACCTCCCGCCGGATGGGCATGCTCCTGGCCGGCGCGGCCCTGACGGCGGCGGTCATCACCGGCTACCCGGCACTGGTCGGCCTGCTGGCCCCGGGCGGCGACGGCGACCGCGTCGGCTCGCTGTTCGCGGCGCTGGTCATCGCGCGGCTGCCGCTGACCCTGATCGGGCCGGTGCAGTCGCTGGCGGTGCCGTTCGTCGTCCGGCTGTCGGTGACTCCGGAGGGGCGCCACCGGCTGCGCCGCGTGCTCGCCCTCGGCGCGGCGGCGTCGCTGGTCCTGGCCGCGCTCGGCGCGCTGGTCGGCCTGTGGCTCGGCCCGTGGGCGGTCCGGTTCGTCAGCGGCCCGAAGTACGACATCGACGGCTGGTCGGTGGCCGGGCTCGTGTGGTCGTCGGTGCTGCTGGTGCCGATGCAGCTGCTCACGGCGGTGCTGGTGGCCCGCACCCAGGCGAAGCTCGTGCTGGCCACCTGGGCGGTGGTCACCGGCACGGCGTCCCTGGTGCTGCTGTTCCTGCCGGGCGACACGGTGTTCCGCGCGGTGGTCGCACTGGCGGTGGCGCCGACGCTGGGGCTGGCGGTGGTGCTCGCCTTCGTCCTGCGGCGGGCGCCCGAGCCGGTCGAGGCCGGCCCGGAAGCTGCCTGAGGCTCTCTCCTAGCCCCGGGGCGGGGTCTGCGGCAGGTCCAGCCGGTACACGCTGACCGTGCCCGAGCTGAACGCCTTCGTCAGGCCCGGCAGGCCGGTCAGCCCGCTCAACCCCGGCGCCAGGCTGAACGTCGACTGGCCCGTCCAGTGGTGACCGTCCGTGCCGACCGTCGGGGCCGAGGAATCCACGTACACCCAGCGGACGTTCTTCGCCCGGAGGATGTTCTGGACCTGCGGGTCGGCCGGGAAGTCGTTGAACTTCGCCAGCAGGGTGATGTTGTCCTCGATCGGGCTGTGGCCGTCCGGGACGATGTTGAGGATCGGCAGGTCGTAGTCGACGTACAGCAGCGTCGAGCCGTCGTTCGCGCTGTTGAGGATCGTCTCGCCCGGCGCCGCGTGCTCGTGCAGCCACTTCGCCGCCGCGTCGTCCGCCGCGTTGTAGCGGACGAACTGCGGGGTCGCGTAGCGCTGGCTGAGCGACAGCGCCCCGGTGTTCATGTAGCCGCGGAACGACGTCACGGTCAGCACGCCGAGCAGCACCACGACCAGCCCGAACGCCACCGCCGGCCGGAGCCGCGCCGGGATCGGGTTGCGGGCCTTCACCGCGACGACGAGTAGTCCGAGCGCCACGAACAGCACCCCGGCCAGCGGCGGGATCAGCAGGTAGACGTGGGTGTCGAGGCGGTTGGCGACCCGGTAGTAGTAGCGGCCGATGGTCGCGCCGAACCCGGAGTTGGGCGAGTAGTGGAAGCTCACCATGACCGCGGCCCAGAACAGCCAGGCCGTCAGCAGCGGCCACGCCCGCCGGGACAGCAGCGTGGCGACGACGCCGGCCAGGCCCAGCAGGCCGAGCACCAGCTGGCCCATCGTGCCGCTCGGGTCGAAGTAGCCGCCGTAGGGCAGCCGCGCGACCAGCTTGGCCGACTCGGCCAGCGGCGAGCCGGGGATGTTGGCCGGCGCGTCGACCACCGTGCCGCCGCCGAGCCGCAGGAGCGCCAGCACGTCCGGGACGATGAGGACGACGGCGACCACGCCGGTGAGCACCAGCGGCAGCAGCGCGCGGACGAACGCGAGCCGGCCCGCCCTGGTGAACAGCAGGCCGACCATGGCCGCGACCGTCGTCAGCGCGACCGAGGTCAGTGCGCTCGGGTGCAGGTTGAACGCGCCGGCGGCGGCGACGCCGACCAGCACCGCACGGCCCCAGTGGCGCTTGCCGAGCACCAGCATCACCGCGACGAGCCCGGGCATGAGCGTCATCGCGGCCGCGTTCGGCAGGACCCCGCCGTCGTGGGCGAAGGCGATGCCGGGGCGGTACAGCTGCACGGAGACCAGCGCGGCGACCCCGGCGGCGAGCTCGACCCAGCCGCGGCCGAGCCGGCCGTGCCGCAGCACCGCCGCGGTGAAGGCGGCCACCGACAGCGGCAGCACGACCACCGTGAACACGACGGTCGTCAGGTTCAGAGACAGCATCGTGTCCCCGAAGATGTCGGTGAGCAGCGCGCAGATGTCGGTGAAGCCGGGCGGGTAGAACTGGACGTTGGTGTCGTGCACGACGTCGATCGGCAGGATCTGCCACGGCGCGGCCTTGCCGGTGAAGTGCGTGAAGGCGGTCAGCACGGCGTGCGTGACGGTGTCGTGCTCCTGGGTCGGTGTCCGCCACGACCCGAGGCCCTTGTGCCACATGCGGACACCGAGGCCGACTCCGGCGACGGCGATGAGCGCGCCCAGGACCTGGGCCGCGGTTCCGGCCCGGCCGGTCAGCGTACGCAGCCGCGGGTCTTCGGCGGGCACGGCCGGATCCGCGGCCGGGCGACGGCGGCGGACCAGCCACCGCACGCCGCCGAGCACGAGCAGCACGGCCACGAGCGCGACGAGGGCGGTCAGGAGACCGAAGCGGAGTCCGGTGACGCCCGTCAAGAGGGACACCAGCAGGACGAACCCGGTGGTCAACGGCGCCGAGAGGCCCGCGAGCCACAACCGTTCGCGTACGCCGGCGACCAGGAGAATCGAGAATCCGGGGAGCAATACCACCAGGATTCCCGCGGCCAGCCGGACAGCTTCGGACAGCATGCCTTCTCCGATCAACAAAGCCGTCAACGCCCGGAGTCTAGGGGTGGCCGCGGTGTGCCCAGGATGCGGGTGACCAGCGAGCTGACGTGCACGGTAGCGTGGCGCCGCCGCCGGAGACGCCGTCACCGCGGTGGTGGACGGATCACGGCGAAATGGGGTGGGAGAATGGGGTTTCTGCTCGTTCTGGCCGCATTCTGGTTGCCCGGCACTGTTTTCGGGGCGGCCATCGGCCTGCGCGGCTGGACGCTGGGCGCGGCGGCACCGGTGCTGACGTTCGGGGTCGTGGCCCTCGGCATCCCGCTGCTGGGCGGCACGGGCATCCGGTGGACGGCGCTCTCCGTGACACTGTGGACGCTCGTGGTCTCGGCCGCCGGCTTCGCGGTCACCTGGGCGGTGGCCCGGTTCACCCGGCGGCGCCGGCCGGACGACGAGGCGGCCTCGCCCGAGCGTCCGCGGTGGTCGTGGCGCGCGCACGCCTTGGCGGCGCTCGGCGTCGCCGCCGGGATGGCGGTCGGCGCGCTCACCGTGCTGCGCGGCATTCCTTCACCCGGCACGGTGAACCAGGACTGGGACGCCGCGTTCCACGCGAACCTCGTCCGCTGGATCGCCGAGCGCGGCGACGCACGCCCGTCGACCATCGGCACCATCGCGAACCTGCCGGGCGAGACGCACTACTTCTACCCGGACACCTACCACGCGCTGCTCGCCCTGCTCTTCGGCAAGGGCGGGCTGACCGTGATGCCGTTGCTGAACTTCGCCTCCATCGCCGTCACCTTCGCGGTGCCGCTCGGCGTGGCCGCGATGTGCCGCGCGTGGCGGCTGCCGCCGGTGACGGCCGCCGCGGCCGCCGCGGCTTCCGCCTGCTTCACCTCCTTCCCCTACGACCTGTTCTGGCACGGCCCGGTCTGGCCGTACGCCGCCGGCGTCGCCCTGGTCCCGGCCATGCTCGCGGTGGTCCGCCTGCTGCTCGAGCCGGGCGGGGCCACCGGGCCGCTGGCCGTGGGAGTCGGCGTCGCGGGCTTGGCGGCGCTGCACACCAGTGTCGTGTTCGTCCTCGTCGTCTACTGCGTCCTGATCCTGGTCGCCGTGCTCTTCCGGTTCGAGCCGATCGACTGGCGCCGGGCCTGGCCGTCGCTGGTGGCGGCCGCGCTGCTCGCCGTCCTGCTCGGCCTGCCCCAGGTGCTGCCGTCGCTCTACAACGCCGGCGGCGTCACGTCGGCGATCTGGGGGAACGCGGCGACCGTGACCGGCGCGGTCGGCCAGACGGTCACGTTCTCGCCGATGGCGGACTTCCCGCAGTGGTGGATCGGCGTGCCCGCCGTTGTCGGCGTGGTCCTGCTGGCCCGGCACCAGCGGATGGTCTGGCTCGTCGCCGCGTACGTCGTCCTCGGCGGCTTGTACGCGGCGACGGTGTCCATGGAGAACGGCCTGGTCCACCTGCTGACCGGGCCGTTCTACAACGACAACTACCGGATCGCGGCGCTGCTGCCGCTGATCGGCGCGGTGGGCTTCGGCGAGTTCGTCCACACCGCGACGGCGTGGTTCGCGGCGAAGGTCCGGCCCCGGCTGCCGAAGCTGCACCCGGCGGCGCCCGTGCTGGCCGGCGTGGTGCTGCTGGCGGCGGTGATCGGCGGGTTCAGCCGCGGGTACGTGGGCATCAACTCCGTCCACGTGAACATCGGTTACCGGGGTTTCCCCTCGGTGAGCGCGGACGAGGAGACGGCGTTCGCCTGGCTGGCCGGGCACACGGTCCCCGGCGAGCGCGTGCTGAACGACCGCCTCGACGGGTCGGTCTGGATGTACGCGCTGCAGGGCATCCATCCGACCCAGTGGAACTACTACGGTGCCCCGCCGGCCAGCGACATCGGTTACGTCAGCGCTTTCGCGAACCGGCTGGAAACCGACCCCCGGGCCCGCAAGATCCTGCGGGAGCTCAAGGTCCGCTACGCCTTCGTCGGCCAGGGCAACGCCGTTCCGGACGGGCAAAACGACGCCGGCCTGCTGAACCTGGACACCGCTCCCGGGTTCAAGCTGGTCTACCGCAACCCCGGCGCCTCGATCTACGAGATCGCGGGGCAGCAGGACGTCGTCACGGCCGGGGCCGCGCCCGGGTCCGCGGCGGGCGACGGGCGGTGAAGAGTTAAAGTGATGGCTGTGTCTGTGACCTCGGTGACCAGTCGCCGCGTGCTCATCGTGATGCCCGCCCTCAACGAGTCGGCGAGCGTCGCGTCGGTCATCGAGCAGGTGAAGCGCGCCCTCCCGGACGGTGACGTGCTGGTCGTCGACGACGGCTCGGTGGACGACACCGCCAAGCTGGCCCGCGCCGCGGGCGCCGAGGTGGCCCGGCTCGCCGTGAACCTCGGGGTCGGCGGCGCGATGCGCACCGGCTTCCGCTACGCCGCCGCCCGCGGGTACGACGTCGTCGTCCAGGTGGACGCCGACGGCCAGCACGACCCGGACGAGCTCGACGCGCTGCTGCGCGGCCTGGACGACGCGGACATCGTGATCGGCTCCCGGTTCGCCGGCAAGGGCGCGTACAAGGCCAGCGGGCCGCGCAAGTACGCCATGGTCGCGCTGTCCATCGTGTTCTCGCGGCTGGCGAAGACCAGGCTCACCGACGTCACGTCGGGCTTCAAGGCGATGGGACCGCGCGCGATCCGGCTGTTCGCCGGCTACTACCCGGCCGAGTACCTCGGGGACACGGTCGAATCGCTGGTCATGGCCATCCGGGCGAAGCTGACCATCAAGGAGATCCCGGTCGTCATGCGGGAGCGCGCGGGCGGCACGCCCAGCCACTCGCCCGTGAAGTCGGCCGTCTACCTGAGCCGGGCCGGGCTCGCACTGCTGCTGGCGCTGGTCCGCCGCCGCCCGGCGGTCGACTCGTCCGACTCGGCATAAGGGAGCTTGCGAGATGGAAGGTTGGCGCGTCCTCAGCATCGTCGTCGCCTGCGTCGTGCTGTTCGTCGTCCTCGAGATGATGCGGCGGCGCAAGCTTCGCGAGAAGTACGCGGGCGTGTGGCTGATCGTCGCCATCGGTGTCGTGGTGCTGGCCGTGATCCCGGCGGCCGCGAAGTTCCTCGCCGGGCTGACCGGGGTGGAAACGCCGTCGAACTTCGTCTTCCTCCTCGCCGGCGTCGTGCTGGCGCTCGTGTCGCTGCACCTGTCCACCGAGACCGGGCACCTCGAGGAAGAGGTGCGCACCTCGGTCGAGGAGATCGCGCTGCTGCGCTGCGAACTCGAAGACACCCGGCGTGAGCTGGCGAGCCGCATTGCCGAGCTGGAGGCGAAAACGGCGGCCCCCGACAACGTCAAAGGGCTTCCGGAGGTCGAGCGCGTCAGCAAGTGACGCGCTGATCGAAGCCCTGCTCGCCGCGCCCGCGCGGCTGGGCCGGGTGCGCGTGCTGGCCATCGACGGCCCGTCGGGCGCCGGCAAGTCCACGCTGGCCGCCCACGTCGTCGCCGGGCTGATCGCCCGCGGGTGCCGCACGGCTTTGGTGAGCACCGACGCGTTTGCCACGTGGGACGACCCGGTTTCGTGGTGGCCCCGGCTCGTCGACGGCGTTCTGCGGCCGCTGGCCGGCGGCGTGGCGGGGGCGTACCAGCGAATGGACTGGTCCACTGGGGCACCCCGGCCGGGTGAACTCGTCCGGGTGGCCGTGCCGGACGTCCTGGTGCTGGAGGGGGTTTCGAGTGGCCGCACTTCGGTAAGACCCCTGCTTTCCCACCTCTGCTGGCTCGACGGCGGCTCCGAAGCCGGGCGGCTGGCCAAAACCGTGTCGCGGGACGGTGCGGCCGCACGGGGCGAATTGGCGCGGTGGCAACGGTTCGAGCGCGGCTGGTTCGCCGTGGACGGCACCGCCGAAGCCGCCGGGACCCTACTTCCGTAGGGGAGGGGGTGGTCACGCACCGTGTCCGCGCCGCTCCGGATCGATCAAGCTGTCCGTAGCCGGATACACGAGTGGGCCAATGTCGGTACCGCCATCAGAGTCAGTGATCGGCCACTCAGGGCAGCCGAGGCTCGCAAATGGTCACATTCTGTCGTGATTTACGGACACATTGCGGTCAAATCGGTGTCCACGTAGCGCGATCGTAACCTCACGTGCTTAAGTGCGGGCCGAGTTCCCGCTAGTGTCGGCGAGCACACCGATCGTCCGCCCGAGTTCCTGACCGACCGGACGGTGACTTTGAACCCGAAACATCTCCCAAGGGGTGCCAGATGCAGCAATTGCGGCTGACCCGAACACGCCGCGTGGCCCTGATCGGGCTCGCCGGCGCGCTCGCGGTTTCGCTGTCCGCGTGTGCGGAATCCAAGCGTGACGAAGGCGCAGGGGGTGGTTCCGGGGGCACGATGATCTTCGGCGCGGCCGGCAACCCGAAGTTGTTCGACCCGATCTTCAACGACGAGGGCGAGACCTTCCGGATCACGCGCCAGATCTTCGACACGCTGATCCAGAACAAGCCGGGCACCGCCGACCTCGAGGCCTCGCTGGCCGAGAAGTGGGAGCCCAGCAACGACGGCAAGACCTGGACCTTCTCCCTCAAGCAGGGCGTGAAGTTCTCCGACGGCACCCCGTTCGACGCGACCGCGGTCTGCTTCAACTTCAACCGCTGGTACAACATGAAGGGCGCCGCCGCCCAGAGCCAGATGATCTACTACGCCGACGTCTTCGGCGGGTTCGCCAAGAACGAGAGCGACGACTACAGCGACCCGGTCTACAAGAGCTGCGAAGCCAAGGACCCGGCGACCGCGGTCGTGAACCTGAACAAGGCCAAGGGCGCGTTCCCGGCGGCCTTCACGCTGCCGTCGTTCGCGATGCAGAGCCCGGCCGCGCTCCAGCAGTACAAGGCCGACGAGGTCACCCAGTCCGGCGACTCGTTCACCTACAGCGAATACGCGAACAAGCACCCGGTCGGCACCGGCCCGTTCAAGTTCGACAGCTGGGACCAGGGCAAGGGTGAGATCACCCTGTCCAAGAACGACACCAGCCCGACGCAGACGGCCAAGCTCGACAAGCTGATCTTCAAGGTGATCCCGGACGAGAACGCCCGCAAGCAGGCGCTCAAGGCCGGTGACATCCAGGGCTACGACTACCCGGCGCCCGCGGACTACGGCCTGCTGCGCAACGAGGGCGAGCAGGTGCTGGTGCGCCCGCCGTTCAACGTGCTCTACCTGGGCATCAACCAGTCCGGCCCGGCCGGCGACAAGCTGAAGGACCCCCGCGTCCGCAAGGCGCTGGCCTACGGCGTCAACCGCGAGCAGTTCGTCAAGAGCAAGCTGCCCGAGGGTGCCGAGGTGGCCACCGAGTTCGTGCCCAAGACGATCTCCGGCTACACCGACGAGGTCACCAAGTACCCGTTCGACCAGCAGAAGGCCAAGCAGCTGCTGCAGGAAGCCGGGGCGACGAACCTGACGCTGAAGTTCTACTACCCCACCGAGGTCACCCGGCCGTACATGCCGAACCCGGCGGACGTCTTCACCTCGATCTCGGAGGACCTGAAGGCCATCGGTATCAAGGTCGAGGCCGTCGCCAAGCCGTGGAACGGTGGCTACAAGGACGACGTGCAGAAGTTCGGCAAGCAGGACCTGCACCTGCTCGGCTGGACCGGTGACTACAACGACGCCGGGAACTTCGTCGGCACCTTCTTCGGCCGCAAGAAGCCGGAGTTCGGGTTCGACAACCCGCAGCTGTTCCAGGCGCTCGCCGCCGCGGACGCTTCGCCCGCCGGCGACGCGCACGCCAAGGCGTACCAGGAAGTCAACAAGCAGATCATGGACTACCTGCCGGCCATCCCGATCTCCTACGGCCCGCCCGCCATCGTGGTCGGCCCGAAGGTCAAGGGCCTGGTCGCCAGCCCGCTGACCGACGAGCGGTTCAACACCGTGACTGTCAACTGACGGTTCAACGCCGCGAGGCATGGGGTGGGCGCTACCGCGCCCACCCCATGTTCCGTACTCAGCGGGCTGCCACCTAAGGACTGCAAGTGCTCCGTTTTCTCGTGCGTCGGCTGCTACAAGCGATCCCGACGCTGCTCATCCTGTCCATCCTGGTCTTCGCCTGGCTGCGGTCGCTGCCCGGAGGGCCCGCGGCCGCCCTCCTCGGCGACAAGGCAACGCCGGAGAAGATCGCCAACCTCAACCACGTGCTGGGGCTCGACCAGCCGGTCGTCATCCAGTACTTCAAGTTCCTCGGCCGTGCGCTCACCGGTGACTTCGGCGCCTCGCTGATCTCCACCCAGCCGGTGATGTCGGAGATCGGCACGTTCCTGCCTGCCACCATCGAGCTGGGGATCTCCGCGATGATCGTCGCGGTGGTCATCGGCATCCCGGCGGGTTACCTTTCGGCCCGCTACCGCGGCGGCGCCGTCGACAACGTGATCATCGTGCTGACCCTGATCGGGGTCGCGGTCCCGGTCTTCTTCCTCGGCTACATGATGCAGGACGTGCTCGCCGGGCCGCTGGGCCTGCCGTCGCAGGGCCGGCAGACCGCCGGGCTGGACGCCACTTCCATCACGAACTTCGCCATCCTCGACGGCATCATGACGAGCGAATGGGACGCCGTCTGGGACGCGATCAAGCACCTGATCCTCCCGGCGTTCGCGCTCGCCACCATCCCGCTCGCGGTGATCACCCGGATCACCCGCGCGTCGGTGCTCGAAGTGCTCAACGAGGACTTCATCCGCACGGCCAACTCGAAGGGCCTCACGCAGCCGGTCGTCCGGCGGCGGCACGTGTTGCGCAACGGCCTGCTGCCGGTGGTCACCACCATCGGCCTGCAGACCGGCGCGCTGCTCGGCGGCGCGGTGCTGACCGAGCGCGTGTTCAACTTCCGCGGCCTTGGCTTCCTGCTGGCCGAAGGGATCGAACGGCGTGACTACCCCCGGCTGCAGGCGCTGCTGTTGTTCGGCGCGTTGGTGTACGTGCTGGTGAACATGCTGGTCGACGTCTCGTACGGGATCATCGACCCGAGGGTGCGTGTGCGATGAACACTCTGCTGAACAAGAAGAAGGAACCGATCGACAAGCTCGCGTCGGCGTCCGGGCACAGCCTGGGCGGCGAAGCGGTGCGGCGGATGCTGCGCAGCCCGGTGGCCATCACCGGCGGCGTGATCACCGCGTTGTTCCTCCTGCTGGCGATCTTCGCGCCGCTGATCGCGCCGAAGGACCCCTACGAGCGTTACCTGCAGAGCAAGGTTTCCCTTGGCCAGGGCATCATCCCGGGCGCACAGCCCGGATTCCCGCTCGGCGTGGACGACTTCGGCCGCGACTACCTTTCGCGGATGCTCGTCGGTGCCCAGCAGACGCTGCTGGTCGGCGTGCTGGCCACGGTGATCGGCGTGCTGATCGGGGTCGTCATCGGCGGGCTGGCCGGCGCGTTCGGTGGCTGGGTCGACACCGTCCTCATGCGACTGGTCGACGTCATGCTGTCGGTGCCTTCGCTGCTGCTGGCCATTTCGGTGGCGGCGCTGTTCCAGAAGCCCAGCCAGTGGACAGTGATCCTGGCCGTGTCGATGATCGGCGTGCCGATCTTCGCGCGGCTGCTGCGCGGTTCCATGCTGGTGCAGCGCGGCAGCGACCACGTGCTCGCCGCGACGTCGCTGGGCGTGAAGCGGACGTCCATCGTGTTCCGGCACATGCTGCCGAACTCGCTGGGCCCGGTCATCGTGCAGGCGACGCTGACCCTGGCCACCGCCATCCTCGAGGCCGCGGCGCTGTCGTTCCTCGGCCTGGGCGACCCGGACCCGAACCGGGCGGAGTGGGGCATCATGCTGAGCCGCGGGGCCCGGCAGTTCCTCGACGTCCGGCCGGAGCTCGCGTACTACCCCGCCATCGCGATCATCGTGGTGGCGCTCGGGTTCACGCTGCTCGGCGAGTCCCTCCGCGAAGCCCTCGACCCGAAGAACAGGCGGTGAAGCACTGATGGCACTCCTTGAAGTCCGTGATCTCAAGGTCGACTTCGTCCGCCGAGGCGAGCGGTCGTTCACCGCGGTGGACGGCGTGAGCTTCGACGTCGAACCGGGCCAGACGGTCGGCCTGGTCGGCGAGTCCGGCTGCGGCAAGTCCGTCACGTCGCTGGCGATCATGCGGTTGCTGGCCAAGCGCGGTAACAAGGTCAGCGGTTCGGTGCGCTTCGAAGGCACCGACCTGCTCACGCTGCCCGACCGGGAAATGCGCGACCGCCGCGGCCGTGACCTCGGCATGGTGTTCCAGGACCCGCTGTCCTCGCTGAACCCGGTCATCCCGATCGGGCTGCAGATCACCGAGGTGCTGGAGCGCCACCGCGGGATGTCCCGCAAGGTGGCGTCCCGCGAAGCGGTGGACCTGCTGGACAAGGTCGGCATCCCGGACCCGTCCCGGCGGCTTTCCGAGTACCCGCACCAGCTTTCCGGCGGGATGCGGCAGCGTGCGCTGATCGCGATCGCGCTGGCGTGCCGGCCGCGGCTGCTCATCGCCGACGAGCCGACGACCGCGCTCGACGTCACCATCCAGGCGCAGATCCTGGCGCTGCTGCGGGAACTGGTGCAGGACACCGGTACCGCGCTGATCATGATCACCCACGACCTCGGCGTCGTCGCCGGGCTGTGCGACGAGGTCAACGTCCTCTACGGCGGCAAGATCGTCGAGCGGGCGCAGCGGCACCGGCTGTTCGCCGAGCCGCGGCACCCGTACACGCACGGCTTGCTCGCCTCGATCCCGCGCCTGGACGCGGGCCGCGGCGAGAAGCTGATCCCCATCCGGGGTTCGGTTTCCGACAACATCCCGTGGGACCACGGGTGCGCCTTCGCCCCGCGCTGCCCCAACGCGCTGCCGGTCTGCCGCGAGGTCCAGCCGCAGCTGGTGCCCGACCGGGGCGCCCTGCTGCGCTGTCACAACCCCGTGCGGCCGGCGGTCGCCGCGGGAGGAGGAACCCGATGACCCGTCCTGCTGGTGACGTGCTGCTCGAGGTCACCGACCTCAAGGTGCACTTCCCGATCAAGAGCGGCGTCGTGTTCGACCGGACGGTCGGGCACGTGTTCGCGGTCGACGGCGTCGACCTGGCCATCCGGCGGGGCGAAACCTACGGCCTGGTGGGCGAATCCGGCTGCGGCAAGTCCACTTTGGGCCGGGCGATCCTGCGGCTCAACGAGCCCACTTCCGGGCACGTGGTGTTCGACGGCACCGACGTCGCCGCCCTCAAGGGAGAGGAACTGCGGAAGGCCCGGCGCCGGATGCAGATGATCTTCCAGGACCCGATGTCCAGTTTGGACCCACGGCAGTCGGTCGAGTCGATCCTGCTCGAGGGCATGCACGCGCACGGCCTCGACAAGGACAAGGAAGCGACCCAGCGGCGGCTGCGTCAGCTGTTGTCGGCGGTCGGCTTGCCGGAGACGTCGTTGCGGAAGTACCCACACGAGTTCTCGGGCGGGCAGCGCCAGCGCATCGGCATCGCGCGGGCGCTGGCCGTGGAGCCGGACCTGATCGTCGCCGACGAGCCGGTGTCCGCATTGGACGTTTCGGTGCAGGCCCAGGTGGTGAACCTGCTGGAGGACCTGCAGCAGCAGCTCGGCCTGACCTACGTCGTGATCGCGCACGACCTCGCGGTGGTGCGGCACATCTCCGACCGCATCGGCGTGATGTACCTCGGTGCGCTGGTGGAGGAGACCGACGCGGACTCGCTGTACCGGGACCCGCTGCACCCGTACACGCGGGCGCTGCTGTCGGCCATCCCGGTGCCGGACCCGCAGGTCGAGGACACCCGCGAGCAGATCCTGCTCGCCGGTGACCTGCCGTCGCCGGCGAACCCGCCGTCGGGCTGCCGCTTCCACACGCGCTGCCCGTGGAAGCAGGCGAGCTTGTGCGACACCGACCGCCCGCAGCTGCGCGAAATCGGCGGCGGGCACCGGGTGGCGTGCCACTACGCGGAGGACATCCGTGACGGGCGCATCCAGCCGCACGAAGTGGAGCCGGAGCTGGTGGAACTGACCGGGGCGCTCAACCCCGATCTGGGGCCGCCGGACATCGGCACCGCCGCCGAGATCCTCTGAGGCTCCGAAGCTGACGGCCGGCCGGGCGTTGTCCCGGCCGGCCGTTCTCACGTCTCCAGCTTGGCGGCCCGCGACTGCAGGTACGCCTGTTCCGGCAGGCTCAGCGTCCGCCGGGCGGCGGCCAGGTACGCCTCGCGGGCCCCGGCCGCGTCCCCGGACAGCTCCAGCAGGTGCGCGCGGATCGCGTCGACCCGGTGGTGGTTCGCGAGCGCGGGGTCCTTGGCCAGTTCCGACAGTTCCGCCAGCCCCGCTTCGGGGCCGTGGACCTGCGCGAACGCCACGGCCCGGTTCAGCGTCACCATCGGGCCGGGTGCCACGACCCGCAGCAGGTCGTAGAGGGTGAGGATTTCGGCCCAGTCGGTTTCGCCGGCCGTGGTGGCCTCGTCGTGGACCGCGGCGATTGCCGCCTGCAGCTGGTACGGCCCCACCGGCGCGGTCGCGAGTGCGTGCGTGATCAGCGCGACGCCCTCGTCGATGAACGCCCGGTTCCACCGGGTGCGGTCCTGCTCGGCCAGCGGGACGAGAGCGCCGGTCGCGTCGACGCGGGCCGGGCGCCGGGCCTCGGTCAGCAGCATGAGGGCGAGCAGCCCGGCGACCTCGCCGTCGTCCGGAAGTCCTCCGCGCAGCTGCCGGACCAGCCGGATCGCCTCGGTCGTCAGCTCGACGCGGCTCAGCGCGTCCCCCGAGCTGGCCGTGTGGCCCTCGGTGAAGATCAGGTAGAGCACCTGCAGCACCGCGGCCAGCCGTTCGGTGCTGTCGTCCCTCGTGAGCCGTTCCCCTTTCAGCTTCTGTTTCGCGCGGCTGATGCGCTGGCCGATCGTGGCCTCGGGGACGAGGAAGGCCCGGGCGATCTCGGCCGTCGTCAGCCCGCCGACCGCGCGCAGGGTGAGGGCGACTTGCGATGGCGGCGTCAGCGACGGGTGGCAGCAGAGCAGCAGCAAGGTCAAGGTGTCGTCGACCCCGCTGACCGGCTCTTTGCCGGGCGGCTCGGCGAGCGCGACGGTTTCTTCACGCCGCTGCCGCGCGGTCTCACTGCGCCACTGCTCGATCCGGCGCCGGGACGCCGCCGTGATCAGCCAGCCTTTCGGGTGATCCGGGACGCCCTCGGCCGGCCACTGCTGCGACGCGGCCAGCAGCGCCTCCTGGACGGCGTCCTCACAGGTGTCGAAGCCGCCGTACCGCCGGACGAGCGCGGCGAGGACCTGCGGCGCGAGCTCGCGAAGCAGGTGTTCGACGTCGGTCACAGCTCCGGCCCGTGCAGCCCCATCACCGGCCGCACCTCGACCACCCCGAAGGAGGCTTCCGGGATCCGCCGCGCGACCTCGAGAGCGCGTTCTTCGCTCTCGCAGTCGAGCAGGTAGAAGCCGGCGAGGAACTCCTTGGCCTCGGCGAAGGGCCCGTCGGTGGCCAGTGGACCCACCCGCTTGGCGAGCTCCGGGAAGGCGAGCCGTTCGGAGACGATCCGCTCGCCGGAGGCGTCGAGATCATCGTTGAGCTGCTGGTAGAGGGCCAGCCCGGCGGCCCGCTGTTCGTCGCTCATGCCTTCCCACGCTTTGCGGGACTGGGGGTTGCCGTAGATCAGGACCACGTATTTCACGTTCGCCTCCGCGAGGATGTCGAAATCCGCCTGCCGGCGCCTACGTCCCTCGTGCAGACACCGACCGTTGAGGAGAATGGCATGAGCGAGCAGCAGATCCGCGACTTGATGGCGGCGCGTGAGGTGGCGATGGCGACCCGTGACGCGGAGACGTTGGGAGCGCACTACGCCCCGGACGTGGTCGCGTTCACGTTGGCGCCCCCGCTGGTGCACCGCGGCGCGGAGGTCATCGACGTCGAGGCGCGCCGGGCGTGGTTCGAGACGTTCGAGGGCCCGATCGAGTACGAGATCCGCGACCTGGAGATCACGATCGGGGGAGACATCGCGTACAGCCACGCGCTGAACCGCATGTCGACAACGCCGAAGGGCGCGCCGGCGGGGTTCGAGCTGTGGTTCAGGTCGACGGTGTGCTTCCGGCGGGAGGATGGTGGGTGGCGGATCACCCACGTGCATGATTCGACGCCGTTCTACATGGACGGAACCCTGCGGGCGGCGGTGGACCTGAAGCCGTGAGTGCTGTTGTCCCTGTGCAGCTTCCCGGCCCCCGAGCAGCTCCCCACCCTCCCGGGGGGCGTGCCCAAGTCCATTCTATCGGGGGGTCCTGTCAAAACCCGCAGATCGGGGGTCGGGGGCCGGAGTTGTCCACATGGGGGTGGGTTCTGTGGATAACTCTGATCGGCTGCTGGCAGATGCCTCGTCATCAGGTGTGATGCCTCCGCAATCACGTGTGATGCCTCGGCAGTCACGTGTGACGCCCCGGCAGTTACGTGTGGTGCCCTTCCGCCGACCCGAACGCCGGATTGTTCAACGGCCGGCACGCCGCGTAAAGGCGGGAAAGCGTGCCTTGACCCGGCGTGCCGGCCGCTGATGCGGCTGCGTATCGGGTTGGCAGGGGGGTGTGCTCGGTGTCGGGCTGGCTGGTGGGGGCCTCGATTTCGGGTTGGCGGGGAGGTGCGCTCGATGCGGGTTGGCAGGGGAGGTGTGTTCGGTATCGAGGGTGTTCGCTGGGTTACCCCCGACCTAAGTCGTACCCCGGTCAATACCTGAGGATGCCGCCTCGCGTGGGCGCCCCCGGTACGCTTTGGACTGCGAACACCATTTCCGACGTTGGTAGCAGGGGGTACGGGCTGTGCACATCGACCAGTGGCTGGCGACGATCCCGCCGATCTCGGTGTACCTGATCGTCGGCGCGGTGATCATGATCGAAAGCCTTGGTATCCCGCTGCCTGGCGAGGTGGTGCTGGTCAGCGCGGCCTTGCTCACCCTGAGCCACCCCAACCTGAGCCCGCTGTGGGTCGGCGCCGTGGCCAGTGCCGGTGCCATCGTCGGTGACAGCATCGGCTACTTCATCGGGAAAACCGGCGGGCAGCGGCTGTTCGCCTGGGCGGGGCGGAAATTCCCGAAGCACTTCGGGCCGACGCACATCGCCAACGCCGAACGGATTTTCAACAAACGCGGCATGTGGGCCGTGTTCTTCGGCCGGTTCATCGCGTTCCTGCGCATCCTCGCCGGTCCGCTCGCCGGGTCGCTGCGCATGCACTACCCGAAGTTCCTGTTCGCCAACGCGCTCGGCGGCATCGCCTGGGCCGGCGGCACGACCGCCCTCATCTACTACGTCGGGGAGGCCGCCGAAAAATGGCTCGGCGACTTCTCCAAGTACGGCCTGATCGCCGCCATCGTCCTCGGTGTCGTCGTCTTCCTCGTCATGAAGAAGCGCCTCGGTCGCGACCACGCCGAAAAAGAGGAAAAGCAGGAAGAGACCGCCGCCTAGACCGCGACGAGCTCGGGCTTGCGCGCGGGCCGTCGCACGGACCCGAGCAGCACGCCGGCGATCACGACCACGGCGGCGCCGACCTCCAGCCAGGTCGGCCGCTCGCCCAGCAGCAGGAACGACGCCGTCAGCCCGACCACCGGCACCAGCAGCGAGAACGGCGAAACCACGCCGGCCGGGTTGCGGCGCATCAGCGTCGTCCACAGGCCCGATCCGACGACCGTGCCGATCAGCACCACGTAGGTCAGCCCGCCCAGCGCGGTCAGCCCGGTCGGCGTCCCGAGCGTCGTCAGCGAACGCCACTGCGCGGCCGGCCCCTCCATGACCAGCGAAAGCGCGAACATCGGCAGCGGCGGCACCACCGACATCCACAGCGTGAAATGCAGCGGGTTGTCCGGCTTGGCCTTGCGCGTGCTCAGGTTGCCGAACGCCCAGCTCAGCGCGGCCAGCAAGGTCAGCACCATCGGCAGCAGCGCGGCGTGCCCGGACCGCTGCCACGCGATCGCGGCCATCCCGGCCACCGCCAGCGCGATGCCGGCCAGCTGGTGCGGCGTGACGCGTTCGCCCAGGAAGACGGCGCCGAGCAGCACCGTGAACGGCGCCGACGCCTGCAGCACCAGCGACGCGAGCCCGGTCGGCATGCCGGTGTCCATCGCGATGAACAGGAACGCGAACTGGCCGGTGCCGAAGCCGAGGCCGTACCCGAGCAGGTGCCGCACCGGCACCTTCGGCCACGGCACGAACAGGATCGTCGGGACGGCGATCACGGCGAACCGCAGCGCGCCCGCGAACACCGGCGGGAACTGGCCGAGCGTGGCGTGAATGGCCAGGAAGTTGAGGCCCCAGAGGACGGCGACGAGCACGGCGAGCAGGCGATCACGGGCGGGCATGCCTCCACTGTGACAACGAGGACCGTGAAGGACCAGCGAGAATATCTGCAGGAACCTTGTAGCAGTGCTTCAAGTACAGTGGCGGCGTGGATCTGGGCCGGCTGCGCACGCTGCGGGAATTCGCCGACCGCGGGAGCGTGACGGCGGCCGCGCGGGCGCTGCACTGCACGCCGTCCGCGGTCTCGCAGCAGCTGCGCGCGCTGCAGCGGGAGGTCGGCCTGCCGCTCACCGAGCCGGCGGGTCGTGGCCTGCGGCTGACCGACGCGGGCCGCGCGCTGGTCGCCCGCGCCGACGAGGTGCTCGCCGCGCTCGAGCGGGCCGAGTCCGAATTGGACACCTACCGCAGCGCGCCGCGCGGGCGGGTGCGGATCGCGATCTTCCAGTCGGCCGGCCTGATGCTGCTGCCGGGCCTGCTGACCCGGGTCGCCGGGTACGACGGCCTGGAGATCGACGTCCGGGACGTCGACATGACGCCGCCAGAGGTGCCCGGGCTGGTGGCGGACTACGACATCGTCGTGGCGCACCGCGACGAGCACGCGCCGGAGTTCGCCTCGAGCCGCCTCGAGGTGGTGCCGCTGCTGCGCGAACCGCTCGACGTCGCGCTGCCGGCCGGGCACCGGCTGGCGAACCAGCGCCGCGTGGAGCTGGCGGATCTCGCGGACGAACGCTGGATCAGCGTCGACTTCGGCTTCCCGGTGGACGACGTGCTGCGCTCGCTGACCATCCGCACCGGCGTGCGGCCGGTCGTGGTGCAGCGGATCAACGACTTCCGGATCACCGAGCGGCTGGTCGCCGCCGGCCACGGCATCGCGCTCCTGCCGCGGTACACGATGGGCACCTGGTCCACGGCGTCTTTCGAGGGTCCGGGCGGCGGAGCCCCCGGCCCGGGGAGAAGCCCCGGATGGCAGGGCAGCGGGCTGGTTGGGCGGCCGCTCGCCGGCATCCGCGCGGCCCGGCTGGTGGAGGCGGTCTGCCGGACGGGCGCCCGCCGGCGCCCGGCGGTGGCCCAGGTGATCGAGGAACTGCGCGCGGAAGTCGCTCAGCTCACCGCTTGAAGCCGCGCAGGTACGCGAGCGCGATCCCGAGCGCGTCCTCCAGCGCCGTGAGGTCGTGCCGGATGTGCGCCAGCAGCAGTCCACCTTGGACGGACGTCATCGCCGCCTGCGCCAGCCGCGCCGGATCGGCGTCGACGGCGAGCTCCCCGTTGTCCTGCAATGTTTTCAGCCCGCGCGCCAGGTGGGACTCCCACGTCCGGTAGGCCTGGTCGACCAGCGGCGCGAGCTTCGGGTTGTCGCCCACTTCGCCGGCGAGGTTGCCCAGCGGGCAGGCGATCGGCGCGCCCGCGCGGCGGTGAACGTCCAGCAGCTGCTCGGTCCACGTCTCCAGATCGGCCCACGAGGCCAGCGTGAAGATCGCCGGCTGGTTGCCGAGGATCTGCTCGAGGTAGCGGTCGATCACGGCCTCGACCAGCTGTTCCTTGTTCTTGAAGTAGTGGTACATCTGCGATTTCCCGGCCCCGCTCGCGGCGAGCACCTTGTCGACGCTCGTGCCCGCGACGCCGTCGACGTACATCAGCGTGGCCGCCGCATCGACGATCGCCTCGCGGGTCCGCTTGCCGCGTGGGGTCGAAGCCGCTTGCGTCTCCATGTACTGGATAGTACAGTTCGCCTCACTGTACCGATCAGTACAACCATTAGGGGGATTTCATGACACTCCAGAACGCCCTGACCGGGATCAACGACCACGCCCGCGGCGCACTGCCGGCGGAGGTCTTCGCGGTCCTCGACGCCGACCGCCGCCGGGCCGGGAACCCGGATGTCTCCCAGGTGGGCGCCCGGATCGAGAACTTCGAGCTCCCCGGGGCCGACGGGAAGCTGACGAGCCTCGGCGAGCTGGTCGCGGTCGGGCCGGCGGTGCTCGTGTTCTACCGCGGCCAGTGGTGCCCGTACTGCAACCTGACCCTGCGCACCTACCAGCAGGAAGTCCTCCCAGAGCTGGAGAAGTACGGCGCGACGCTGGCCGCGATCAGCCCACAGCAGCCGGACGGCTCGGTGCCGTTCGAAGACCTGGCGTTCCCGGTGCTTTCGGACGTCGGCAGCACGGTCGCGCGTGGGCTCGGGCTGAGCTACCCGGTGTCCCAGCCCGTGCGGGAGGCCATGGAGGCGCTCGGCACGGACCTCGAGAAGGTCAACGGCAGCTGGGAGCTGGTGCACCCGGCGGTCGTCGTGGTCGATCAGGACCGCGTGATCCGCTACATCGACGTCCACCCGGACTTCGTCACGCGGACCGAGCCGGTGGAAATCCTGGAAGCGGTCAAGTCGCTTTGACGCTGTGTTTCACGCTGTAGGTGATCACCGAACCCAGGATCAGGGCCACGGCCAGGGAGAGCAGCGGGCTGATCCCGGGTTCGGTGACGATCCGGCCGCCGGCGTAGCCGAGGAAGGCCACGTACGACGTCCAGAGCGTGACGCCGACGGCCGAGGCGGTGAAGAACTCCGTCATCGGCCACCGGAGCGATCCGGCGAGGAGGGCGCCGAGCGTTCCGCCCGACGGCAGCCAGCGGGCGACCACCAGCACCGGCCGGGGATGGCGCTGCAGCCGCCCGTCGAGCCAGCCGAGGCCGGCGGCGATCTTCTTCCGCCGGCTCAGCCGGTCCAGCGCCGCCCGGCCACCGAACCGGCCCCACAGACTGCCCGAAACCATGCCAGGAGTTGTCATGGTTCGCCGCGAGGCTGGGCGCATGAACGAACTTTCCGGAAAAGTCGCCCTGGTGGCGGGCGGCACGCGCGGCGCGAGCCGGGCGATCGCCGTCGAACTGGGCCGCGCGGGCGCCTTCGTGTACGTGACCGGCCGGACCACGCGCGCCGGACGGTCCGAAGTGGACCGTCCGGAGACGATCGAGGAGACGGCTGAGCTGATCGAGCGGGCAGGCGGTGCGGCGGAAGCGATCCGCGTCGACCACCTGGTCCCGGCCGAGGTCGAGGCCCTGGCCAAGCGCATCGAACGCCTCGACATCCTGATCGATGGCCTCTGGGGCGGCGACCGGCACCTGGGCTGGGGCAAGCCGGTGTGGGAGCACGACCTCGACGCGGGTCTGCGGATGATCCGCCTCGGCATCGACGCGCACCTGATCACCAGCCACTACCTGCTCCCGCTGCTGATCGGCCGTCCGGGCGGGCTGGTCGTCGAGCTGACCGACGGGACGGCCGAGTACAACGCGAAGTACCGGGTCGGCACGTCGCTGCCGTTCTATCTGGCGAAGGCGTCGGCGCACCTGCTGGCGATCGGCGAAGCGGCCGAGCTGGCTTCTTTCGGGGCGGCTGCGGTCGCGTTCACGCCGGGGTACCTGCGGTCGGAGGCGATGCTGGAGATCTACGGGGTGACGGAGGAGAACTGGCGCGACGCTTGCGAGCGCGTGCCGCACTTCGCGATTTCGGAGACACCGACGTTCTGCGGGCGAACGGTGGTGGCCTTGGCAGCGGACCCCGAGCGGGACCGGTGGAGCGGGCAGACGGTGAGCAGCGGGCAGCTGGCGAAGGAGTACGGAGTGGATGACGTGGACGGCAGCAGGCCGGATGCGTGGCGGTACATGACCGAGGTGGCGGACGCCGGAAAGCCTGCGGACACCACCGGCTACCGCTGACACGGCCCCCCGCCCTCCCTGGGGGGCGTCCCCAAGTCCAGTCTATCGGCGAGGGGTGACAAAACCGCCCATTCGCCCGCCGCGACCGGAAGTTGTCCACATCCGCCGACCCCTGTGGATCAGCCGTTGCGGGCGGCCAGTTGTGCGCCGATCGCGGCCAGCGCCGCCCGCAGGGAAGCCGGCTCCAGCACCTCCACCCCCGGGCTCAACGCCACCAGCTGGCCGAGTCCGATCTCGTCGTCTTCCAGGGCGAGCTCGGCCTCGGCCCAGCCGTCCGCAGCCGGCGTCGCGAGCGAAACCACCGTGTCCGCCAGGTGCTCGCCCCCGAACACGCGGCGCAGCTCCCGCACCGCCGTCCGGTCGAGCCGGGCGCGCACCCGCAACGGCCGCGCCACCTGCTCGAAGGTCGCCGACGACGAACGCCACCAGCGGGCCAGATCGAAGTCCGGGGGCCGGTCGAAGGGCACGTCCGAAGACTGCACCTCCAGAACCCGCGACACCCGATACGTCCGCAACGCGTCGTCCGGGATCACGCGCGCCACCAGGTACCAGACCCCCGCCTTCAGCACGAGCCCCAGCGGTTCCAGCTCCCGCGACGCCACCTTGTCCCGGCGCCGGTACGTCACCGAAACCCGCCGCTGCGACCACACCGCCTGCGCCACCGCCGCCAGCGCCGGCGGCTCGTCCGCGGAGCCGAACCAGCCGGGCGCGTCCAGGTGGAACCGGCCCGCCACCAAAGCCGCGTGTTCCCGCAGCTCGGCCGGCATCCCGGCGGCCACCTTCGCGCGCGCCGCGCTGCCCGCGGTGTCGAGGCCGAGCCCGGCGAGCGCGTCCGGCACCCCCAGCGCGAACAGCGCGACGGCCTCCCGCGCCGTCAACCCGTCGAGCCCGGAGCGCCAGCCGTCGACCAGGCGGAAGCCGCCGTGGCGCCCTTGCTCCGTCCACAGCGGGACGCCTGCCTCCCGCAGCGCCGCCAGGTCGCGGTGCATCGTGCGCTCGGAAACGCCGAGCTCCCCCGCGAGCTCGGCGGCGGTCGCGCTGCGCCGCCGTTGCAGCGTGAACAGCAGCGCGACCAGCCGCTCGGCTTTCACCGGCTAGCGGTTGGCGCGGTTCACCGCCGAGACGACCGCGCGCAGTGACGCCGTGACGATCGACGGGTCGATGCCGATGCCCCAGAACACCCGGTCCGAGATCGCGCACTCGATGTACGACGCGGCGCGCGCGTCGTCGCCCGGCGAGAGCGTGTGTTCGTTGTAGTCCAGCAGGCGCAGGTCGAAGCCCACCGTCGACAGCGCGTCGAAGAACGCCGCGATCGGGCCGTTGCCGCGGCCGGTGACCTCGTGCTCGTCACCCTCCACCTTCACGGTCGCGGTGATGTCGTACTCGCCGTCGCCGTTGTCGCGCACGTGCTGGCGGACCAGCTCCAGCGGCGTCTTCAGCTCCAGGTACTCGGCCGAGAAGGCGTTGTACATGGTGGCCGGGTCGACCTCGCCGCCCTCGGTGTCGGTGTAGCGCTGGATGACCTTCGAGAACTCGATCTGCAGCCGCCGCGGCAGGTCGAGCTGGTGCTCGGCCTTCATGATGTAGGCGACGCCGCCCTTGCCGGACTGCGAGTTCACCCGGATCACGGCCTCGTACGTCCGGCCGACGTCCTTCGGGTCGATCGGCAGGTACGGGACCTCCCACGGGTACTCGTCGATCGGGACGCCGGCCTTGTCGGCGGCGTCCTTCAGCGCGTCGAGGCCCTTGTTGATCGCGTCCTGGTGGCTGCCCGAGAACGCGGTGAACACCAGGTCGCCGCCCCACGGCGAGCGCTCGCCGACCGGCAGCTGGTTGCAGTACTCGACCGTCCGCTTGATCTCGTCCATGTCGGAGAAGTCGATCTGCGGGTCGATGCCCTGGCTGTAGAGGTTCATGCCCAGCGCGACCAGGTCGACGTTGCCGGTGCGCTCCCCGTTGCCGAACAGGCAGCCCTCGATCCGGTCGGCGCCGGCCTGGTAGCCCAGCTCGGCGGCGGCGATGCCGGTGCCGCGGTCGTTGTGCGGGTGCAGCGACAGGATCACCGAGTCGCGGCGGTCCAGGTTCCGGGACATCCACTCGATCGAGTCGGCGTAGACGTTCGGCGTCGCCATCTCGACGGTCGCCGGCAGGTTCAGGATCACCGGCTTCTCCGGCGTCGGCTGCCAGATCTCGGTGACGGCGTTGCAGACCTCGAGCGCGTAGGACAGCTCGGTGCCGGTGTAGGACTCCGGCGAGTACTGGAAGCGGAAGTCGGTGTCCGGCTGCTTCGCGGCCAGCTCGACGACCATTTCCGCGGCCTGCGTCGCGATCTTCTTGATGCCCTCGCGCTCCTCGCGGAAGACCACGCGGCGCTGCAGGATCGACGTCGAGTTGTAGATGTGGACGATCGCCCGCGGCGCGCCTTCGAGCGACTTGAAGGTGCGTTCGATCAGCTCGGGACGGCACTGGGTCAGCACCTGGATGCTGACGTCGTCCGGGATGGCGTGCTCTTCGATGATCTCGCGGACGAAGTCGAAGTCGGTCTGGGACGCGGCCGGGAAGCCGACCTCGATCTCCTTGTACCCCATGCGGACCAGCAGGTCGAAGAACTTGCGCTTGCGCGCGGGCGACATCGGGTCGATCAGGGCCTGGTTGCCGTCCCGCAGGTCGACGGCGCACCACAGCGGCGCGCGGTCGATGCGCTTCTCGGGCCAGGTGCGGTCGGGCAGGTCGATGTTCTCGACCACGTCGTACCAGGGGCGGTAGCGGTGGACCGGCATGGACGTGCCGCGCTGGGTGTTCCAGGCGGGCTGGTCAGCGGGCGCGGGGCGAGAGGGTTTGCGGATGCGCGAACTCATGAAAGGGGTGTCTCCAGATCGACGGGTGCGACCGGCACCACGAAGCCCCGCGACGGGGAGCCGGTCCGGTCAGGCCCCGTCGCGGCAGCGAAGCAGGAGAGCACGCGCCACGGCCCCACCATAACCAGGGAACGCGGGCTGAGGGAAGCCGGGCCGCGATGGAACCGTCCCCACCACCGCCCTCAACGGAGGCGCTTCGCGCCGCCGAATTGTTATTCGTGATCGACCGAACGTGTTACCAGCGGGTAGCAATCGGCGGGGTGGCGTGCCAAACTGCGGGCATGGGTGAGCACGCAGAGTCGTCGGAGGAGACCCGTGTCTCCCGTCGCGCCGCCGTCGACTGGCGCCGGACCGGGGGCAAGGCGGCCTCGATGGTCGCGTCGATCGTCCGCTGGGTGGGCCTGGTCTTCGCCGCGATCCTGGTGATCCACGTGATCTTCACGGTCGGCTCGGCCAACCCGGCCAACGGCATCGTCTCGTTCGTGAAGTCCTGGGCCGACAGCCTCGCGCTCGGCTTCAGCGACCTGTTCACGCCCAGTGACGAGAAGCTCCGGGTGCTGGTGAACTACGGCATCGCGGCGATCTTCTGGCTCGTGGTGTCCGGGATCCTGGCCAAGGTCATCCGCCGCGTGGGCGGCGGGTCATAGCGCCGGCTTGCCCCACCGGTCGGTGAACGCGAACTCCTCGAGCGGCAGCCGCACCCGGTCCGCCTTCTCGCGCTCGATCCGCCAGTCCTCCTCGAGCACCTCCGGCGACGCGGGCGAGCCCACCGCGATCGCCACCTTCGGGACGGCGTCATCCGGGAGGGCGAAGGCCGCGTGCACCGCGTCCGGGGAGAACCCCGCCATCTGGTGCGCGATCAACCCCAGCTCCACCACCTGCAGCACGAGGTTCTCCGACGCCAGCCCGAGCCCGTACTCCGCGTAGGGAACCTCGCCCTTCTTGTTCGTCGTCACCATGACGCCGATCAGCAGCAGGCTCGCCCGGCGCGCCCAGGCCTGGTTGCCCGAATTGAGCGTCGCCAGGATCGCGTCGAACGCCGGGGTGCCGCGGACGCCCACCAGGTAGCGGGCCGGCTGGGTGTTGCCCAACGACGGTGCCCAGCGGGCCGCTTCGAGCAGGGAGCGAACCTGCTCCGGGGAGACCACGGCCGACGCGTCGTAGGCCCGCGGGCTCCACCGCTCGGCCAGCAGGGTTGCGATCGGGATGCTCGTCACAGCTGGTTTTCGCACGATCAAGACGGTACCCGCGAGTGCTGTGCATCACTCGGGAGGAAGGGCTCCGCGCATTTCGTTGGTGTTGCGGAAGATTTACTTCCGCGACACCCACCGGAGGGATCCGCCCCACGTCAAGAGGGTGGCGGGCCGCCGAAGCCCCGGTAGGCTCCTGGTCAAATCATGGGACGCGGGGGCTCTCCGGTGCCCACCAGGGAGCCGCCCGGCCCGCGAGGAGGTTCGGGCGTGGCCCTCGTGGTCCAGAAGTACGGCGGATCGTCGCTGGAAAGTGCCGACCGGATCAAGCGCGTGGCGGAGCGGATCGTCGCGACGAAGAAGGCGGGCAACGACGTCGTCGTCGTCTGCTCGGCGATGGGTGACACCACCGACGAGCTGCTCGACCTGGCGCAGCAGGTCAACCCGGCGCCGCCGGAGCGGGAGATGGACATGCTGCTCACCGCCGGTGAGCGCATCTCGAACTCGCTGGTCGCGATGGCGATCGCGGCCCAGGGCGCCGAGGCGTGGTCGTTCACCGGTTCGCAGGCCGGCGTCGTCACGACGTCGGTGCACGGCAACGCGCGCATCATCGACGTCACGCCGAGCCGGGTCACCGAGGCGCTCGACCAGGGGTACATCGCGCTGGTGGCGGGCTTCCAGGGCGTCGCGCAGGACACCAAGGACATCACCACGCTGGGCCGCGGCGGCTCGGACACCACCGCCGTCGCGCTGGCCGCCGCGCTGAACGCCGACGTCTGCGAGATCTACTCCGATGTGGACGGTGTGTACACGGCGGACCCGCGGGTGGTGCCGGACGCGAAGAAGCTCGACACCGTCACGTACGAAGAGATGCTCGAGCTCGCCGCGAGCGGGTCGAAGATCCTGCACCTGCGTTCGGTCGAGTACGCGCGCCGCTACGGCGTCCCGATCCGAGTCCGTTCTTCCTACAGCGACAAGCCGGGCACGACGGTGACCGGTTCTATCGAGGAGATCCCCGTGGAACAAGCCCTGATCACCGGTGTGGCGCACGACCGCTCCGAAGCCAAGATCACGGTCACCGGGGTGCCGGACCACACCGGCGCCGCGGCCCGGATCTTCCGCGTGATCGCCGACGCCGAGATCGACATCGACATGGTGCTGCAGAACGTGTCCAGCACCGTCTCCGGCCGCACGGACATCACGTTCACGCTGTCGAAGGCCAACGGCGCCAAGGCCGTCAAGGAACTGGAGAAGGTCAAGGCGGAGATCGGCTTCGAGTCGGTCCTCTACGACGACCACGTCGGCAAGGTGTCGCTGGTCGGCGCCGGGATGCGCTCGCACCCGGGTGTCACGGCGACGTTCTGCGAAGCGCTGGCCGAGGCCGGCGTCAACATCGAAATCATCAACACCTCGGAGATCCGCATTTCGGTGCTGATCCGCGACGCGCAGCTCGACGACGCCGTGCGCGCGATCCACGAGGCATTCGAACTCGGCGGCGACGAAGAAGCCGTCGTCTACGCGGGGAGTGGTCGCTGATGGCGGACGGGCTGCGGGTCGGGGTGGTCGGCGCGACCGGCCAGGTCGGTGCGGTGATGCGCAAGCTGCTGGCGGAGCGGGAGTTCCCGATCGCCGAGCTGCGCTACTTCGCTTCGGCGCGCTCGGCGGGGTCGAAACTTCCGTGGCGTGACACCGAAATCACGATCGAGGACGCCTCGACGGCGGATCCGTCCGGTTTGGACATCGCGCTGTTCTCGGCGGGCGGCTCGACGTCGAAGGCGCAGGCCCCGCGGTTCGCCGCGGCCGGGGTCACGGTGATCGACAACTCGTCGGCGTTCCGGATGGACCCGGACGTGCCGCTGGTCGTCAGCGAGGTCAATCCCGAGGCTGTCAAGGAAGCGCGCAAGGGGATCATCGCGAATCCCAACTGCACCACGATGGCCGCGATGCCGGTGCTGAAGCCGCTGCACGACGAGGCCGGCCTGGTCCGGCTGGTCGCGTCGACGTACCAGGCGGTGTCCGGCAGCGGGCTGGCCGGCGTCGACGAGCTCGCCGGGCAGGTGCGGGCGGCGGCCGAGCACGCATCGCTGCTGACCCACGACGGCGCGGCGATCGACTTCCCGAAGCCGGAGAAGTACGTCCGGCCGATCGCGTTCAACGTCCTCCCGATGGCCGGGTCCATTGTGGACGACGGCGAGTTCGAGACGGACGAAGAGAAGAAGTTCCGCAACGAGAGCCGCAAGATCCTGAGCATCCCGGGTCTCGCCGTCTCGTGCACCTGCGTCCGGGTGCCGGTGTTCTCGGGCCATTCGGTCTCGGTGAACGCGGAGTTCGAGCGGCCGCTGTCGGTCGAGCGCGCGACGGAGCTGCTGACCCACGCGCCGGGCGTCGAGCTGTCGGAGGTGCCGACCCCGCTGCAGGCGGCGGGCAACGACCCGAGCTACGTCGGCCGCATCCGCGTGGACCCGGGTGTCGAGGGCGGCCGCGGGCTCGCGCTGTTCCTCTCGAACGACAACCTGCGCAAGGGCGCGGCGCTCAACGCCATCCAGATCGCGGAGCTGGTCGCCCAGCAGCTCTGACGACCACGCCGAAGGCCCCTCACCGAGCGCGGTGAGGGGCCAACGCGTGAATTCACGGCCGGGTTGCGCCGTAGCAGGCGAGGTAGCGCGTCTTCAGGAACTCGCGTTCCGGGCGGCCGGTGTAGGCCCAGACGAGCGCGTCCGCGTGCACGCCGAGCACCTTGAACTGCTCGACGGCCTCGTCGCACCGGTCGTTCGCCACCAGTGCCTTGGCCGCGTACGCGCGGTCGCGGAGGTTCGCCGGGTGGTCCCGGCCTTCGCCGTCCAGCCAAGGCCGGACGACGTCCAGGGCGAGCTTGGTCCGGTCGCTCTTCCAGGCCGCGACGCCCTTGTCCTCCGCTTCGTGCGCGGCGACGAGCGCTAGGCCCGCCAGCTTCGGCGCCTTGTCGAGGGCTTCGTCGGCGAACGCGAACATCTGCTCGTGCGAGCCGAACCACTTGGCGCACCAGTACTGCAGTGCCTGCTCGTGGGCAGGCCGGTGGAGCGGGTCGCGGGCCACGAGCTCCGCCCAGACCGCGCGGAAGTCGTCGTTCCCGTACTGCCGCCCGCGGGCGACGGTGAGCATGGTGCACCACGGCGTGGGATCGTCCGGCGCGGCTTCGATCGCGGCCTGCGTGGCCGCTTCGGCGTCCTCGAGCACCCGGAAGAACCCGGCCCACTGCTCCTCGGAGACGTGTTCGGGGGTGAGCCCCGAACGGATCTGCCAGGCCAGCGCGACCAGGCCCTGCGCGTTGACGGCGGCCGCGTCCGCGCTTCCCGACGCCTGCCACTCCTTCAGCGGAGCGTCGTCGTCCGCGGCGGCGTCCCCGAGCTGCTGCACGGCGAACGCCCGGCGGTCCCAGTCGGTGCCGAGCTCGGTCAGCAGTGCGGCACCCGGCTGCCAGTCACCGGCGCGGTAGGCCGTGACGGCTTCGGCGACGCGGGCGTCGGCGACGAACTTCGCCGCCGTCACCTCCTTGTCCGGCGGGAGACCCCACAGCGCGACGTCCGGCATCTCGACCTTCGGCTTGTCGTCTTGGGGGACGTATTGAGCGAGCTCCTCCGGGGAGAGCGTCTTCGCGTAGTCCTCGGCGCTCATCCCGCGGGCCTTCGCGGCCTTCACCAGCGCGATGGCGGCCTTGCGCCGCTTGGAGTTGAACAGGGAAAGCAACGGTTCCTCCTCAGGAACGGACGGGAAGCACGTCGGCGGCGGCCAGCAGGCGGCGCAGTGGCGCCGTGTCGTGGTCGGCCGCCGCCGCGGCGTCGAGGGCGGTGGTCAGTCCACTGCCGAGGGGTTCGTCGACGACGAATTCGGGCGGCCCGGACCACGACAGCTTCCAGTGCGCCACCTCGGCTTCGGCGAGGTACGCCTGGACCACAGTGGACAGCCGCGCGCGGACCGAGGCGGCGGCGAACTCGCGCCGGGCCCGGGGACCGGCCGACGCCGGCGGCGCGAGCTCCGGGTCGGCCAGTTCGGCGGCCCGGCCGGCGTCGATGAGATCGAGGGCCTGCGCCAGCGTTTTCCCCGCGCCCAGGATCCTGGCCGCCTCGACCGTGACGGAGTGGCGGACGCCGAGGTCGACCAGCCGGTCCCAGTCCGTGCGCCGCTTGGCCTTCGCCTTCTCGGAAAAGTCGGAAGCCACGGCCGCTTCCAGCGTCGGGGCGGCGTCGCGGAGGATTTCGCTCGCCGGGTGACCGCCGCCGGGGCGTCCCGGGAACTCCGGGAGCGCTTCGAGCGCCGCGATCCGGGCCGGTGTCGGCGGGTGCGTGTCGTAGCGGGACCCCTCGCCGGCCGGCGGGTCGTGCCGGACGCGGTCGAACTCCCCGGCCCGCTTTTCGTCGGCGAGCAGCGCCTGGAACCCCCCGGCCAGCCGGTCGGGCAGGTAGCCGGCGTCCCAGCCGATCGCGACGTAGCGGTCGAAGTAGAAGTCCCAGGCGACGTCGAGGGTTTCGATCTCGCGCAGCGCGCCGATCATCGCTGCGGTACCGGCGACGCGGGCCGCGGCGGCGTCGGCGGCGAGCTCCTGACGGCGGCAGACCGCGGCGGAGACCGCGAAGTACAGCTTCGCGTAGAGCACGAACAACTTGCGGACCAGGCCTTCGAACCAGCCGTCGCCGCTCAGGCCGAGCAGCGCGCGCTCGATCGAACGGCGGCCGCGGTAGGTGAGCGCGGCCAGCCGGGTGTCTCGGTTGCTGTAGTGCCCGAGTTCGTGCCCGAGCAAGGCGCACAGCTGGTCGTGCCGCAGTCCGGCGAGCAGCTGCGCGCCGATGAACATCTCGCGCCGGCGCACGCGCAGGCCGAGCCAGCCGGTGCGCTCGCGGACCCCGGCGTTGACCTCGCTGACCAGCGTGATCGTGTCCGGCGGCCGGGTGCCGACCGCGGTGGCCAGCTCCTCGACGAGCGCCCACAGCGCGGGCTCGCCCGCCCGCGTCGCCGGCACGCCCGGCGTGGTGGCCCCGCGCGTCCGCTCGATCGCGAACAGGGCCTTGAGCAGGGCGTACGACATCGGCACCGCGACGATGCCGAGCTTGATCGCCAGGATCCCGGAGTGCTGGAAGAAGAAGTACTCGGCCGCGGCCAGACCGCCGACGACCAGGAACACGAGAACCGGGAACCCGGCCAGCAGGGCGACCGCGACAAGCGCGCGCCACGACGTCTTCACGATGGATCGATCCTCCCCCTGGCCGCCCTCCCCGGACGGTCGGCTCATTGTGCCGGACGGACCGGTCCGGCCGGATTTCTTTTCGCTCACGAACAAATCGCGTTGCCGTTCGGCGGCTGCCGGGTGATCCTGTGCCCCGCAAGCCAACCAGGGGAGGAACCATGTACACCGCTGTCGAAGGGGCCCGCGTCCCGATCCGGATGTGGGCGGATCCCGCTTCCGTCGAAGACCAGGCCATGCGGCAGCTGCACAACGTCGCGAACCTGCCGTGGGTGCACGGCGTCGCCGTGATGCCCGACGTCCACTACGGCAAGGGGGCCACCGTCGGCAGCGTCATCGCCATGCGCGACGCCGTCTCGCCCGCCGCCGTCGGGGTCGACATCGGCTGCGGGATGAGCGCCGTCCGGACGTCGCTCACCGCGAGCGATCTGCCCGACGACCTCGGGAAGCTGCGCCGGCGCATCGAAAGCGCCGTGCCCGTCGGGTTCGGGCTGCACAAGACGCCGGTGAACCCGGCGAAGGTGCACGGCGTCGGCGGCTGGGACGCGTTCTGGAAGCAGTTCGGCGAGCTGCACACCGGCGTCCAGGAGCTGCACGACCGGGCCGCGCGGCAGATCGGGAGCCTCGGCGGCGGGAACCACTTCATCGAGGTCTGCCTCGAGGAAGGCGGTGCCGAAGAGGGCCGGGTCTGGCTGATGCTGCACTCGGGTTCGCGCAACATCGGCAAGGAGCTGGCCGAGCGGCACATGGCCGTCGCGCGCAAGCTTCCGCACAACGCCGACCTGCCCGACCGCGACCTCGCGGTGTTCGTCGCGGGCACGCCGGAGATGCAGGCCTACCGGCGCGATCTGTTCTGGGCGCAGGAGTACGCGGCGCGCAACCGGGCCACGATGGTCGCGCTGGTGAAGCTGGCGCTCGCGGACGTCGTGCCGGGCACGACCTTCGACGACGCGATCTCGTGCCACCACAACTACGTCGCCGAAGAGACCTACGACGGCGTCGAGCTGCTCGTCACCCGGAAGGGCGCGATCCGCGCCGGATCGGGTGACCTCGGGATCATCCCGGGCAGCATGGGGACCGGTTCGTACATCGTCCGCGGGCTGGGCAACGACTCGTCGTTCCAGTCGGCTTCGCACGGCGCCGGGCGGCGGATGTCGCGCACCAAGGCCAAGACGCTGTTCACCGCCGACGACCTCGCGGCGCAGACGGCAGGCGTCGAATGCCGCAAGGACTCCGGCGTGGTCGACGAGATCCCGGCGGCCTACAAGGACATCGAAACGGTGATCCAGGCCCAGACGGACCTGGTCGAGGTCGTGGCGCACCTCAAGCAGGTGGTCTGCGTCAAGGGCTGAGCGGTACCTTGGCGCCATGACGAGGGGTGGAACGACGGCCGCGTTGCTGGCCGCGACTGCACTGCTGTTGAGCGGGTGCACCGAGGTCGGCAACGCGGTCGACCAGGGGAGCAGGACGGCGGACAAGGTCGGCGCGTGCACCGAGGCACTCGGGCTCGCCGATTTGAACCCGCTGGCCGACCCGGCCAAGTTCAAGGCGCGCGCCGAGGACAAGGAGAAGCGGCTGCGCGAGCTCGCGGGTGACGTCCAGGACCAGAACGTCAAGAACGCGCTGCTCGGCATGGCCGACTCCTACGTCCAGGTGCAGAAGGAACGCATCGAGGACGCCGGCGTCGTCGCCAAGTGGGTGCAGCGCAACGTCAAGAAGCTCGACGCGCTCCGGGCCGCCTGCGGCTGACCCGCGTTCGGTCGCGAGCCCGGCTCACTCGGGACCGGCCGTGGCTGCCGCCAGTGCCGGTTCCGCGGCGGTGGCCGGGCCGCGCCGGCGGAGCAGGCCGGCCGAGGCGATCGCCAGGCCGCCGAGGCCGGCCGCCACGAAACCCCATTCCGGGCTCGAGTGGTCGATCGCGAAGCCGACCACCGGGCCGCCCACGGCCAGGCCGAGCCGGGTGAACGCGTCCTGCAAGCCCATCGCCTCGCCGCGGACCCGTGGCGGGGCGAGCCGGGTGACCGTCTCGGTCGTGGCCGAGAGCGTCGGCGCGCACATCAGGTTGGTCGGGATCAGCGCCAGCATCAGCAGCCACCACGGGTGGTCCGCCAGGCCGACCGGCATCACCAGCAGCGCGAGCAGCAGCATCAGCACGCCCTGCGGCAACGACCGCTTCACGAGGCCGTGCACGATGCCGCCGGTGATCGACGCCGTGCACATCACCACGATGACCAGGCCGGTCACGCCGAGCTCGCCGTTCGCGCGCAGGGCCGCCAGCGTCGCCAGTTCGGTGCCGATGAGCACGAACAACGCGCCGCCCGCGATCAGCAGCGTCCCCACCAGCCGGCCGGTGAGCCAGCTCCGCAGCGGCGGCCGCGGGCCGAGTTCGGCCGCTTGACCGGCGCCCTCGCGGATCGGCGGGTCGACCAGCCAGATCAGGAACGCCGTGCCGCCGAACAGCACGCCGAGCGCGGTCAGCGTCCACATGGGGGAGAACGCCGTGATGGCCGCGATGCCGGCCGCGGGGCCGACCATGAACGTCGCTTCGATCGAGATGGTGTCGAGCGAGTAGGCCGCGCGGCGCTGCTCGGGCGGCACGAGCGTGGCCAGTGCCTGCCGGGCCAGCGAGCCCGCCGGCACCGAAAGCATCCCGGCCGGGACCGCGACCACGGCGAGCGTCTCGAACGGCAGGTGCGGCGCGGCGATCCAGAACACGGTCGTGCCGATCCCGCAGACCGCGACGACCGGGCGCAGCCCGTACCGGTCGAAGCAGCGGCCGAGCATCGGCGCGCCGAGCGCCATCCCGAGCGTGACGCCGCCGCCGACCAGCCCGGCGGCGCCGTAGCCGCGGCCGAGCCCGGCGACGATGTACAGCGTCATCAGCACGCCGTTCATGGTCATCGGGAGGCGTGCCAGGAACATCAGGGCCATCGTCGAGGGGACGCGCGGGACGGAGAGCACTCGGCGGTAGGGCTGCAGGGGCACGTCCTCGATGAGAACCCAAGGTGGTACGCGCGTGCAACTTATTTCGTCGAGCGGTCCCCCTGGCGCCGGAAGATTATGAGAGTTACTCTCACTTGGTAGCTACTATCAATTGGGGGTCGCTATGACTCAGGGACATCCACGCAGGTGGTGGGCGCTCGGCGCGCTCGCGGTGAGCCTGCTGACCATCGGCCTCGACCTGACGGTGCTCAACGTCGCCGTGCCGACGCTGGCCGTCGACCTCGGCGCCACGACCACGCAGCTGCAGTGGTTCGGCAACGCCTACACGCTGGCGCTGGCCGCGCTGCTGCTGCCCGCGGGCCTGCTCGGCGACCGGTTCGGGCCGAAGAAACTGCTGCTCGGAGCGCTCACGGCGTTCGGGCTGGCTTCGCTGTGGTGCGCCCACGCCGGATCGCCGGGCGAGCTGATCGCCGCCCGCGTCGCGCTCGGCGCCGGCGCCGCGTTCCTCATCCCGTTGTCGCTCTCGCTGCTGAACATCCTGTTCCCGCCGGAGGAGCGGGCGAAGGCGCTGACGACCTGGGTGATGGCCATGTTCGCCGGCATCCCGCTCGGGCCGCTGCTCGGCGGCTGGCTGCTCGACCACTTCGCGTGGGGCTCGGTGTTCCTCATCAACGTCCCGATGACCGCGGTCGGCGTCGTCGCGGTGCTGTTCTTCCTGCCCCGCACGCCGGGGTCCGGGCGCGGCGCGATCGACTTCACCGGGATCGCGCTCTCGGCGGCCGGGCTGGTCGCGCTCACCTACGGGTTCGTCCACGCCGGCGAGCACGGCTGGGCCGATCCGGTGACGTACGGCCTGATCGGGCTGGGCGCCGCGCTGGTGGCGGTGTTCTGCTGGACGCAGACGCGGGTGGCCGCGCCGCTGACCGACCTCGCGTTGTTCCGCGAGCCGCGGTTCGTCTGGGGCGCGGTGCTGGCCACGGTGGCGTCCTTCGCGCTGATGGGCCTGCTGTTCGTGCTGCCGCAGCTGTTCCAGGCGGTGCAGGGGGCCGACGCGCTGCAGACCGGCGTGCGGCTGCTGCCGCTGATCGGCGGGATGCTGGTGGCGGCGAAGGTCGCCGAGCGGCTGGTCGCCGCCCTGGGCGTGCGCGGGGTCGTCACGGGCGGATTCGTGCTGCTCGCGGCCGGGCTGGCGTGGGGTTCGACGACGTCGCCGTCGGGCGGCTACAGCGCCACCGTCGGCTGGGAGCTGGTGATCGGGCTGGGGACCGGCGCCACGCTCCCGCCGCTGATGACGATGGCCATGGGCGCGCTCACCGAAGGGCGCTCGGGGGCCGGTTCGGCGCTGATCCAGGTGCTGCGCCAGGTCGGCGGCACCATCGGGGTCGCGGTGCTGGGCACGGTGCTCAACGGCGCCTACCGCGACGGCGTCGACGTCGGGGGCCTGCCGACGCCGGTTGCCGACGCGGTGCGCGGCAGCGCCTCGGCCGCGGTCGCCGTCGCGGAGCGGCTGCACCGGCCCGAGCTCGCCGCGTCCGCGCGGGCCGCGTTCACCGACGGCATGGCCGCGACGCTGTGGGTGTGCGCCGGCCTCGGCGTCGCCGGGGCGCTGCTCGCGCTGGTGTTCCTGCCCGGCCGGGCGGCGGCGGGAGCGCAGCCGCGAGAATCGGAGCATGACGTCGTCGCCATCTGAGCCCACGGGACTGCGGGAGCGGAAGAAGGCCAGGACGCGTGCCGCGATCCAGCGGCACGCGTTGCGGCTGTTCCACGAACAGGGCTACAGCGCCACGACGGTCGACCAGATCGCGGCCGCGGCGGAGATCTCGCCCAGCACCTTCTTCCGGTACTTCCCGACGAAGGAGGCGACGGTGCTCTACGACCCGTTCGACCCGGTGCTCATCGAGGCCGCGCTGGCGCAATCGTCCCAGCTCAGCCCCATCGGCGCGCTGCGGGCGACGATGGACTTCATCCGCGAGCAGATCCCCGCCGACGCGTGGCAGGACGAGCGCCGGCGGCAGCTGCTGGTGTTCCGGGAGCCGGAGCTGCGCAGCGCGGTGATGGACAAGTTCGCCGAGGGCATCGACCTGCTGGCCGGGTTCGCCGCCCAGCGGACCGGGCGGCACGCGGACGACTTTGAGGCTCGCAACTGGGCGGGCGCGGTGGTCGGCGTGGTGATGGCTGCGTTCGTCGGCGCGGCGGCGGACCCCGACGCCGACCCGCTGGTGATCGTGGATCAGGCCTTCGCCCATCTGGAGGCGGGCCTGCCGTTGTGACCGGCAGCAATTCTCGAAACCGATTTGCCTTTTCGCTTCCGCCTCGGGGAAACCGTGTGGGTGGCGGTGCGAGCGTGGGGGACGCCCCATCTGGAGCAGTCGAGACGCGCGGCCCGACGGAGTGATGAAGCTAAATGATCACTGTTTACACTCGTGTGGGTTACCCAAACGTTCCATAGTGGACGGATGCTACCAGCAGTGATCGTCGGAATCGGTCATGATGATCTTCGGGGGGACGGGCAAGGTTTCGCGGTTAATCCAATGCGGGCCAGTTCGCCTCATTCAGATCCGGCACGTAAGGGTGTTAAACATCCCGAACCGGTGATCGGGTGGCTTATCTCCGACACGGGGGGTATCGATTTACCCCGTCAGGTCTCGATGCCAGGAGGTAAGGAATGAAAGCCAAGTTCGGGCGAGTCATCGCCCTGGTGGCTGCCGGCAGTCTGCTGGCAGTGGCGACGGCGGGGATCGCGTCGGCGAGTCCGCAGGGGGGCAAGGGTTCCTCCAGCACCCAGGCCCTCGCCGCGCAGGTGCTCCAGATGCGTGACGACCTCACCAAGGTGGCCTACGCGGGCGACGTCGGTGCCACGCGGACGGACCTGGGTCAGCTGAGCCCGGTGCTCGCGGACATCGCCGCCGGCAAGCGCTACACGGTCCAGACCGAGACCGGGCAGCTGGCGGGCCTGGCCAAGGGCCGCGCCGACGAGTCGACCCGGCTGCTGGCCGACCCGACGGCGAAGGCGCGCCAGCTGCCGCCGTTGCCGCTGCCGATCCCGTCCCTGCCCGATCTGCCCGGCCCGCTGAAGATCGTCAGCGACCTGGTGAAGGCGCTGCTCGCGGCCGTCACCGGCATCCTGGGCGGGCTGCTCGGCGGGCTGCCGGTGCCGCCGCTGCCGTTGCCGCCGCTGCCGGTCCCGGGGTCGTAACCGCCGAAGGAAACCGGGGGCCCGGAGCCCGGCCGCGGACATTTCTCCGCGCCGGGCTCCGGGGCGTTCGCCGCCTGGTGCAGTGAATGACTCATTCCTGACGTCCGAAGCCAGGAATGAGTCATTCACTGCGGCCGGGCCGGGGTCAGTGCACTTTGGACAATCCCTGCCGCAGGGCGCCCGCCATCTCCGCCAGCGCTTCCCGGAAGCGGGTGCCGACGCCGGTGAAGTTGATGAACCCGTGGATCAGGTCCTCCTGCCGGCGCAGCGCCACCTCGACCCCCGCCTCGCGCAGCTTCTCCGCGTACGCCTCACCTTCGTCGCGCAACGGGTCGAAGCCCGCCGTGACGATCAAGGCCGGCGGCAGGCCGCTCAGGTCGTCCGCGCGCAACGGCGAGAGCCGCGGGTCGGTCAGGTCGGTTCCTTCGGGCACGTAGTGCCCCTCGAACCACTTCATGTGCACGTCGGTCAGGAACAGGTTCTCGGCGAACAGGTCCTGCGAGCGGTAACGCTGCGCGAAGTCCGTCGCCGGGTAGATCAGCAGCTGGAACGCCGGCACCGGGCCGCCGCGGCGGACGGCCTGCTGGGCCGTCACGGCGGCGAGGTTGCCGCCCGCGCTGTCGCCGCCGACCGCGATCCGGGCCGGGTCGGCGCCCAGATCACCCGCTTTCGCCACCGCGTACTCGAACGCCGCCAGCGCGTCTTCCGTCGCCGCCGGGAACGGGAACTCCGGGGCCAGCCGGTATTCGATCGACAGCACCCGCACCCCGGCGTGCTTGGCCAGGAAGCGGACGGCGTTGTCGTGGCTCGAGCGGGTGCCGATCACCCAGCCGCCGCCGTGGAAGAACACCAGCAGCGGCGACCCCTCGGGCAGCCCGACCGGCGTGTACAGCGTCGCGGGCAGGTCGCCATCGGGCGTGGGGACCGCGATTTCCCGCACCGAAACGGGCTCGATCGGCTTCCCGCTGACCAGATGCCTGCCGGCGTCGAGCAGCGCGCGTGACTGCTCGACCGAGCCGCGCACGAGCTCGGCTCGGGCGATCTTCTGGAGCCGGAGAAGAAGCTGGGCGTCGAGCGCGAGGTCCTGGCCGTCGATGCGGACGGGCCGCCCGGCGACCGCCCGCCGCACCGGCGTGGGCAGCCAGAACGCGAGCTGCGACGCGGCCGCCTGAGCACGAACGGGGAGCGGGATCGCCATGGTTCCTCCATCAGCCTCGGGACTGCGGGTGAGGTTACTTGCCAGTAGGTAGCTGGTCCAGGTGTGACCGGAACCTCGGTCCCAGAGTCTGGTCCTCCAGTTAACTGGAGGGGTTAGCCTGGAAAACGTGACTTCAGCCAGGACGATCAACGTGCTCGGGATCGGCGGCTCTCTGCGTGAGGGCTCCCAGTCCGAACGCGCGCTGCAGATCGCGCTCGCGGGCGCGGCCGAAGCGGGCGTCCGGACCCGGCTGATCTCCGGCCCCGAACTCGTGCTGCCGTTCTACGACGCCGGTGTCCCGGAGCGCGACGAGCGCGCCACCCGGCTGGTGGAGGCCATCCGGGAGGCGGACGGGCTCATCGTCGTCTCGCCGGGCTACCACGGCGCGCTGTCCGGCCTGGTCAAGAACGCCCTGGACTACGTCGAGGACCTGCGTGAGGACCGCCGCCCCTACCTGGACGGCCGCGCGGTCGGCCTCGCCGCCGTCGCGTACGGCTGGCAGGCCGCGGTGACCACGCTCGAGCAGCTTCGCACCATCACGCACGCCCTGCGCGGCTGGGCCACTCCGCTCGGCGGCTCGATCAACTCGGCCGAGACCAAGTTCGACGAGGCCGGCGGGGCCTCCGACGAGAAGAGCGTCCGCACCCTTCGCCTGATCGGGCGGCAGGTCGCCGAGTTCGCGGTGACGCGCGCCGCATGACGTTTTGCCTGGGGGCCGCCGGGTACGCCAGGTACGTGATGCCTGCCATGTGGGGGCACCGTTCCGCGGATGCGGGATGTTGTGCCCAGTGAGACGCTCGCTGTGGAGCGTCCGCGACAGAAGGCAGGCTGAGCATGGGTCAGGCGATCTACACCGCGGTGGCAACGGCGCGCGGCGACGGCCGCAACGGCGAAGTGACGTCGTCCGACGGTGTCATCGACGAGTCGCTGGCCATCCCGAAGGAGATGGGCGGCCCCGGCGGGGACAAGACCAACCCCGAGCAGCTGTTCGCCGCCGGCTACTCGGCCTGCTTCCACAGCGCTCTGCAGCTGGTCGCCCGCCAGGCGAAGGTGCCGCTGAACGGCTCCACGGTGACCGCGGAGGTCAGCGTGCTCAAGCAGGAGGTCGGGTTCGGCCTCGGCGTCGCGCTGAACGTCTCGCTGCCGGGCCTCGACCAGGCCCAGGCCGACCAGCTGGTCGAGCAGGCGCACCAGGTGTGCCCCTACTCCAACGCGACCCGCGGCAACATCGAGGTCGCGCTCTCCGCCACCGTCTGACCCCGTCCACCTCCGCACGAGTCCGAGGAAAGGATTTCGCCAGATGAGCAAGTCTCCGATCAAGAGCCCGCTTTCCGAGGCCGACAAGGAGATCACCGGCAACGCCCTCCAGGCGACGCTGGTCGACCTGGTCGACCTGTCCCTCATCGCCAAGCAGGCGCACTGGAACGTCGTCGGCTCGAACTTCCGCAGTGCGCACCTGCAGCTCGACGAGCTCGTGAACACCGCGCGCCAGTACGTCGACGAGGTCGCCGAGCGCGCCAACGCCATCGGCATCTCGCCGAACGGCAAGGCGAAGACCGTCGTCGAGAGCTCGGGCGTGCCCGAGTACCCGGACAACTGGCAGTCGGTCGAGGCCACGGTCGCCGCGATCGTCGACATCCTGGCCGCGCTCATCGAGCGGCTGCGCCAGCGCATCGACGAGACCGACAAGAGCGACCTCGTCACGCAGGACCTGCTGATCGAGATCACCCGGGCGCTGGAAGAGGCGCACTGGATGTGGCAGGCCCAGCAGGCCTGATTTTTCCCACCAAAGGGGCCGTTCCGGATGGAGCGGCCCCTTTCGTGCAGCCACGGCCAGTACGTTCGGTGGCATGGTCTTGCATCAGGGGAAAGCCGGCCGCCCGGACCGCACGGCGGGGACGAACCCGCTCTACGCCGGAGCGAATCCGGCGCTCGCGGCGGGCTTCGTCATGCCGCACGACAAGCTGCGTGAGGACTCGCTGCCGCCGGACACCGCGCTGCAGCTCGTGCGCGACGAGCTGATGCTCGACGGCAACGCGCGGCTCAACCTCGCCACCTTCGTCACGACGTGGATGGAGCCGCAGGCGCGTGAGCTGATGGCCGAGTGCGTCGACAAGAACATGATCGACAAGGACGAGTACCCGCAGACGGCCGAGCTCGAGCGGCGCTGCGTGAACATCCTGGCCGACCTGTGGCACGCGCCCGACCCGGGCGACGTCATGGGCTGCTCGACGACCGGGTCGTCGGAAGCGTGCATGCTCGCCGGGATGGCGCTGAAGCGGCGCTGGTCCAAGCTCGGGCGCACCGGGAAGCCGAACCTGGTGATGGGCGCGAACGTCCAGGTGTGCTGGGAGAAGTTCTGCGAGTACTGGGAAGTCGAGCCGCGGCTGGTCCCGATGGACGGCGACCGCTACCACCTCACCGCCGACGAAGCCGTGGCGCGCTGCGACGAGAACACCATCGGCGTGGTGGCGATCCTGGGCTCGACGTTCGACGGCAGTTACGAGCCGGTCGCGGAGATCGCCGCGGCCCTGGACTCGCTGGAAGAGCGCACCGGCTGGGACATCCCGGTGCACGTCGACGGCGCTTCGGGCGCGATGATCGCCCCGTTCCTCGACCCGCACCTGGAGTGGGACTTCCGCCTGCCGCGCGTGGCGTCGATCAACACGTCGGGCCACAAGTACGGGCTGGTGTACCCGGGCGTCGGCTGGGTGCTCTGGCGCGACAAGGCCGCGCTGCCGTCCGAGCTGGTGTTCAACGTGAACTACCTCGGCGGCGACATGCCGACGTTCGCGTTGAACTTCTCCCGCCCGGGCGCCGAGGTCGCGGCCCAGTACTACACGTTCGTCCGGCTCGGCCGGGAAGGGTTCCGCGCGGTGCAGCAGGCTTCGCGTGACGTCGCCCTGCACTTGTCGTCCGGGATCGCGTCGCTGGGGCCGTTCTCCTTGCTGACCCGAGGTGATCAGCTGCCGGTGTTCGCGTTCACCACCCGCCCGGACGTCGGCTTCGACGTCTTCGACGTGTCCCGCCGACTGCGTGAGCGCGGGTGGCTGGTCCCGGCGTACACGTTCCCCGAGAACCGGACGGACCTGGCGGTGCTGCGGATCGTGGTCCGCAACGGCTTCACACACGACCTGGCGGATCTGCTGCTGGCGGATTTGCGGCGGGTGCTCCCGGAGCTGGAGCAGTTCGGCGGCCGCCCGAAGGACCCGGCGAAGGCGACCGCGTTCCACCACTAGCTCACATCGCGTCGCCAGGGCGGCTACCGACGGGTAGCGTCGACGTCATGGGTGTCGCTGCTGACGAACGCCGGGCGCTGAGCGCCCTCTTCGAAGACCTCGGGCCGGACGCGCCGACGCTGTGCGAGGGGTGGACCACGCGGGATCTCGCCGCGCACCTGGTCGTGCGCGAGCACCGGCCGGACGCCGCTCCCGGCATTCTCGTGCCCGCCCTCGCCGGGCACACCAAGAAAGTCCAGGACCGGTACGCCGCGAAACCGTGGGCGAGCCTGGTCGAGCAGGTGCGGAAGGGCCCGTCGAAGTTCTGGCCCACCGCGATCGGCCCGCTCGACGAGCTGACCAACGCCGCCGAGTTCCTCGTCCACCACGAGGACGTCCGGCGCGCGCAGGAGGGCTGGGAACCGCGGCCCGCCGACCCCACCCGGGACGCCGCCGCCTGGCGCTCGGCGACGCAGGCGGCGAAGCTCAACCTCCGCAAGTCGCCGGTCGGCGTCACCTTGCGCACGAAAGACGGCCGCGAGGCCGCCGTGAAGACCGGGCCGGACCCGGTCACCGTGGTCGGCGACCCCGTCGACCTGCTGCTGTTCGTGTTCGGCCGCGACGCCGTCACCCTGGACTTCGAGGGCGACGCGGCCGCCGTCACGAAGCTGCAGGCTGCGAACCGCGGACTCTGACCGTCACCCACCGCCCGACCGGCAGCGCGACCACGACCGCGGCCAGCACCAGGTGCACGGCCATGAACGCGACCGCGGCCGGGACGCTGGGCGGCCCGCCGAGGAACACGATCATGTGCGACGCCCACTTCAGCTCGGCCGGCTTCGTGCCGGCCGACCAGACGTCGTTGAGCGCCCAGAACGTCAGGTCGTTGACGCCGGAGATGACCACCAGGATCGACGCGACACCCACCTTGAGCACGTTCGCCGTCCGGCCGCCGCCGAGGCGGTAGGCCAGCAGCGCGAACAGCACGATGAACGTCGTCACGAACAGCTCGAACTGGTACACCGGCTGGAACGCGTCGTCGTTCGTGGGCGCTTCGCGGGCGAACTGCTGGACGCGCATCACCAGTTCGGTGTCCAAGTAGGACATGTAGCCGAACACGGCGAACACGATCAGCGCGGGCCCGAACTTGCCGCGCGGGAACAGCGACACGGTCAGCACGGCGAAGACGAACGGGCACAGCTTGAACGCCCAGTCGCCGACGTTGTCCAGCGTCTGGTCCGGCGGCAGCACCACCATGATCAGCAACGCGGTGACCACGGCCGGGACGGCGGCGACCAGCCACAGCCACCGCCGTTGCCGGTACAGCGCGCCGACCCAGCCCCGGCCGGGAGTGACCGGGGCTGGTGCCGAGGTCGTCGTCATTCTTCCTCCAGCTGCGGCTTCTCGACCCAGAACGGGCCGAGGGCCAGCGCGTCGACGTCGGTCTTCAGGTAGCAGGCGATGGCGTCCTGCGGGCTGGCGACGATCGGCTCGTTGTTGTCGTTGAACGACGTGTTGACCACCATCGGCACGCCGGTGAGCTTCTCGAACTCGCTGATCATCCGGTAGTACAGCGGATTGTCCTCCCGGCTGACGGTCTGCACCCGCGCGGTCCCGTCGACGTGGGTGATCGCGGGGACCTCGGCGCGCTTGTCCGGCAGGACGTCGAACACCAGCAGCATCACCGGCGACGGGTAGCCGCTGACGAAGTACTCGCCCGCGCGTTCGGCCAGGCACGACGGCGCGAACGGGCGGAACGCCTCGCGGTGCTTGACCTTCTCGTTCATCCGGGTCTTCGATTCGGGGTCGCGCGGGTCGGCGACGAGGGAGCGGTTGCCGAGCGCCCGCGGGCCGCACTCCATCCGGCCCTGCACCCAGCCGACGATGCGCCCCTCCGCCACCTTCGCGGCCGTGTGCGCGGCGATGTCGGCGACGCGGGTGTACTGGACTCCGGCGTCCTGCAACGCCAGTTCCATCTCGGCCTCGGTGTAGTCCGGACCGGTGTAGGTGTAGCCGTCTCGCGGCCGGGGGCGGTGGTACTTGCCGACCGAGACCTCGAGCGCGGCCCCGAGCGCGCAGCCGTCGTCGGCGGCCGCGGGCTGGGCGAAGAAGTCCTCGAACGGCGTCTCCAGCAGGATCCGGCCGTTCATGACGCTGTTCAGCGCGACGCCGCCGGCCACGCACAGCCGCTTCGAGCCGGTCTCGCGCTGGAGCCACCGCGCGAGGTGCAGGCCGGCTTCCTCCAGCGTCACCTGGAGGGCGTAGGCGACGTCGCAGTAGTGCTGCGGCACCGGGTTCTCCGCCGTCACCCGGGTCTTCGGCCGCGCCGGGCCGAAGGTGTCGGTGAACTTCTTCGCCATCACGTGCTTGCCGGTCCGGTGGTGGCCGAACCAGCTCAGGTCGAGCTCGAAGCCGCCGTCGTCGTCGAGGTGGATCAGCTGCTTGAACGCATCGACGTAGGTGTCCTCGCCCAGTGGCGCGAGTCCCATGATCTTGCCCTCGTCGCGAGTCGGGTAGAAGCCGAGGTAACCGGTGACGCCGGCGTACATCGCGCCGAGGGAGTGCGGGAACTTGATGCGCCGCAGGTCGGCGATCCGGTCGCCGCGACCGTGCGCGAGGTACGTGGCCGTGCCGTCGCTGCCGATGCCGTCGAACGTGAGCACGGCCGACTCGTCCCACGGCGAGATGAAGTAGCCGCTGGCCGCGTGCGCGCGGTGGTGGTCGACCAGGTGCGTCTTGAACTTCGCAGGGCCGGTCCACCCCGCGGCGTCCTTGACGTCCTGCGCGAGGGTGTAGGACCGCTTGATGTGCGCCAGGACCGCGCCGCCGACGTGGTAGTCGTCGCTGCCCGGGCCACCGCCGGTCTTGAACGTGTCCACCATCCCCGCCGACTTGCCGCCCTCGTCGCCGTTGTCGTTGCGGAAGACGTCCAGGGTGCCCGGGAAGTACCGCGCGAACACCTTGGCCGCGTGGATGCCTTCCTTCCAGCGCTGCCAGTAGTAGGCGACGTGGTCGACGTCGGCGAGGGTGATCCCGCCGCGGTCGAGGCAGAACTTGATGGCCTCGGCGGGGAAGCCGCCGTCGTGCTTGACGCGGGTGAAGCGTTCCTCTTCGGCGAAGGCGATGATCTCGCCGTCGCGCACGAGCGCTGCGGCCGAGTCGTGGACCCTGCTGATGCCCAGAACGTACATGACTTCCTTCTCCCCTTGTGCTGACATCAGTGACGGCGGATCAGGCGCCGCAGGACGGCGGCCTTGACGGTGAGTGCGAGGACGAGCGCGGCGAACCCGCCCACCGGCCCGAGTGGCGGGACGAGCAGGGCCGCGGCGAGGGTGGTCGCGGCCAGTGAGACGACGGCGGTGCCCGACGTCAGCGTCAGCACCTTGCTGTTGGTGTTTTCGACGAGGAAGCTCGCGTAGATCCCGGTCGCGTACAACGCCGTCTCGACGAGCACGAGCACCCCGAGCACGACGTAGCCGCCGGCCGTGAGCAACGCCCGTGCCGACGGCACGGCGAGACCGGCGGCCAGCAGCACCGCGAACGCGATCCCGCCGCGCTCGACCAGCTTCAGCAGCTCGGCCGCGCGGGCCCGGCCTGCCGCCGCGCCGGTACCGCGCATCCGCCACGACGCCGTCGGCTGGTGCACCCTCAGCTGGTAGAACAGCAGCGAGCAGAACGCGCTCGAAACCAGCAGGGCCAGGTAGAACGGGCCGCTTTCGGTGGTCCGCCCGGACAGCGCGAACACGCCGAACACCACCGACGTCGCGAGCACGTCGAGCACTTCGGTCAGGCCGAGCAGGACCGTGCTGCGCCCGAACGCGGGCAGCAGCCGGTGCCCGGGCAGCCCCCCGCCGCGCAGCCACGGCCGGGGCAGCAGGGCGGCCGAAACCCCGAGGATCACCAGGAGACCGCCCAGCAGCATCGCCAGGTGCGCCCCGGGCGGCCACCGCACCGCCCACGTCACGCCGGTGACGGCGGCGACCACGGCCGAACCGGCGGTGAACGCCACCGCGTCCAAAGTGGACTTCCCGCGCAGCCGGTGCAGACCGGACACGGTCATGAGCAGCCCGCCGGAGATCGACCAGGCCGCCGCCGTCAGGTACAGCGCCGCGTCCGACCGCGGTGCCACCACGAGGGCGACGGCCGTGGCGGCCAGCACCACCAGCACCGGCACCGCGGCGAGCCGGACCGCGAGCGCGGCGACCGCGTCCCGGGTCAGCCGCAGCCGCGGGAGGGCCTTGAGCGCGGACTTCTCCGCCGCGCCCGGGATGAAGTTCAGCCAGGTCACCAGGCCGAGCGCGGTGGCGAACCGCCCGTAGTCGCCGGCGCCCCACGCGGTGATCAGGACGAGCCCCATCAGCTGGACCGACAGCCGGAACGCGCCCCGGCCGGCGAGCAGCCGCAGCACCACCGCCGGCCGCGGCGGCGCCACGGCCGGCGCGGCGGTGACCGAGGAGGAGCCGGTCACGGCAGCGGTACCGCCATGTCCTGCTCGTGGAGCAGGAACTTCAGCGTGCCGCGCACGGCGTTCTCCGCGGTGAGCAGCTCGGGCACCGAGCCGGCGGTGAGCACGACGTAACCCAGCTTGTGCCCCGCCTGCTCGTACGGCCGGATGAACGAACCCTCGTCGGCGAACAGGTGGAGCCCGACCACTCCGGGCATGGCGCGCACCTCCTCGGCACCGTCCACCCGGGACAGGTGCCCGCCGCGGTCGGAGGCGAGGACGTGCACCAGCGTCGGCTTCGGTTCGTGCAGCTCCAGCCGCACCTCGTCGCCGGTCGCGGTGGCGATCGCGGCGGCGATCAGGTCGGCGCCGTGGCACTGCGCGATCGCTTCCGCGAGGCCGTTCCCGCCCATGCGCGCGCCCATCTCGACGAGGTACAGCCGCCCGTCCCGGCCCAGCACGGCGTCCAGCGTGAGCGGCCCGCTCCGGTAGCCGAGCTCCGTGCAGATCAGGTCGAGGGCCTCGACCAGCTGGAGTTCGGCGTCCGCCGGCAGCTCGGCGGGCAGCAGGTGCGACGACGTCACGAAGAACGGCGGCGGGGTGAGCGTTCGTTCGGTGACGGCGTGGAAGACGATCCGGCCGCCGACGACCAGCGCCTCGATCGTGAAGTGGGAGCCGTCGAGGTGTTCCTCGACGACCAGCCGTCCGGAGGGGGAGAACGCGAGCGACTCGGTGAACGCCGCGGTCAACCGGCCCGGACCGGGGCAGGAGACGACCCCGCGGCTGCCGGAGGAGTCGACCGGCTTGACCAGGGCGGGGAACCGCAGCTGCTGGGCCGCGTTGACCAGTTCCGGCCCGGGGCGGCCGCTGACGCTGCGGTAGCCCGGCAGGCCGAGGTCATCGCAGAGGGCGCGGAACACGGACTTGTCGGTCGACGCTTCGACCGCGGCCACGGGCAGCGGGTCCGGCATGCCCCAGTGCCGGGTCAGCCACGCCAGTGCGGGCAGCCCGACGTCGCTGGCCGGGCTCAGCACGCCGGCGAGGTCACCGCGGCCGTCGAGCGCGGCCGCGATCTGCTCCGGTGCGCGGACGCTGACCTGCAGGAACTCATCCGCGTACGCCACCGCCGGCGCACCGGGCCGGACGTCGACACAAAGCGTGCGGAACCCCAGTTCCCGCGCGCGCTCGTAGGTGCTGACCGAACCGTCCGCGCCCCCCAGGATCACCAGGGTTCTCGCGGGGTCGTTGTTCGAACTCGTCACGCTGAAACGCCTTTCCCCAGTTGCACATCGATGAGCCGGGGACCCGCCGGGTCCGCCGAGGTGAAGAGCCGGTCGTCCGCGTCCACGACGACGTTCGCTTCCCGGACGTAGAACTGCCGGGGCCGCGGCTGCCCCGCGCCGACCACGACGAGGTAGCGCACGGTCAGCGACAGGACGACCAGGAGCACGCTGAGCAGCGCGAACAGCAGCGCGGCCGTGGCGCTCGCGCCGAGCAGCCCGAAGGTGGCCGCGCCGGCGGCCAGTACCCCGAGCCCGCCGGCGATCAGGGCCGTCACGGACGCCGCCGTCGTCAGTCTTCTGGTGAAGCCGACGAACAGCTCGATGGCGTGCGAAGCCAGGAAGCCGAAGCCCACCTTCGACTCGCCGCGCTCCCGGGCCCGGTGCGCCACCTGGACGCAGGTGTACCGGCTGGTCAGCCGGGGGACCGTGGCCAGGAAGTACGGCGTGCCGAGCCGCAGGTCGACGATTTTCCGGGCCAGCTCGGCGCGGACCAGCCGGAACGCCGTGGCCCCCGGCGGGATCTCGATGCGCAGCACGCGCCGGCCGAGGAAGTGGAACGCGGCGGTGCCCCAGCGTCGCAGCCGCGGGTCCTGGCGGTTGGTGCGGACGCCGAACACCGCGTCGTTGCCCTGCTCGGCCGCCGCGATCAGCTTCTCCGCCTCGGCGGCGGGGAACTGCTGGTCGGCGTCGACGTGCAGGATCCACGGCTTCGTCGCGTACCGGTAACCGGCCGAGAAGGCGGCCTCGAACCCGAAGTTGCGGGAAAAGGACAAATAGCGCACGCGCGGATCGCCTGCCGCCAGTGAACGGATCACTTCCAGTGACCCGTCACTGCTCCCGTCGTCGACGTAAAACAGTTCCAGCGGATAGTGGCCTAGTTCGTTGGTTATTTCCCGATAGGACGGTTCCAGGTTTTCGACTTCGTTGAAGCACGGAATGACTACGCTGAGTCCACTGTGGTTTGGTCCAGGGAAAGTCCTGGTCATCGCCGGCGCCTGGCGCGCCGGGCGGGTCTCGTGGTCATTCGGTCACCGAACGTGGTATTACTACTCATGAATCCCCCAGTGGATCCGGTAAGGCGGCTTGCCTGTCTGTGCGACCTGCGAGTTATAAGCAGAAAAGCTTCCGTTTGGGGACGGCCTCGGCGGGAATTCCTCCTTTCAGCCCAGGGAGGAAGTCGCGACTTTAGGGCATTCGGTCTGTTCTTCCGTGAAGTTGCTTCCCAAACCCGATCGGATGGCTCAGACTCCTGCGCCATGGGGAATCCGGGGGTGTCCTTGGTTTGGCGTGCCGCCTATAAGCGGGCGGTGCGGTCGGCGTTCGCCACCGTGCCGTTCTACCGCGAGCGCTGGGCGCTCGACGGCCGGGAGGACCCGGTCGTCGTGCCCGGTCGCACCGGGACGAACGGTGGCGCGGCGCCCCTTGCGGAAGCCGTGCACAAGCTCGTCGACCTGGTCCCGCTCGCCGGCGGCGCGCCTCGGCCCGATCCCGTGCGCGGTCTCGGCCGGGTGCTGCGGACGGCACGGGCTCCCGGGCCCGGGAGCCTGGTCGTCCTGCTCGGACCGGACGACTTGCGGCCGCCTGCCGACCTGCCGAAGGGGGTGCGTGGCTGCGTCGCGGACCCGGACGGGCCGAACGCGTCGGTGCTTCGCGAGCTGACGGCCACCCTGCACCGGGATCACCGCGTGCTCGTGGTCGGTGACGACAAGGCCATCGCCGCGTTCCCCGGTGACGACCGCGTCGAGGCGGTGCCGCACCGCGAACTCGACTCGCTGGACAGCGGTCCCTACGGCGTGCTGCACGACCCCGTGCTCGGGTACCTCGGCGCACTGGGGAACTGCGGCCGGTGGCACCTCGACTGGCCGCACGTCTACGCGCGGCCGACGGACGGCGGCCTCGCCTTCACCCTGCTGCGCCAGGATTCCCCCCGGTTCGTCGACGTCCTGCCGGCCGGTGGGGTGCGCGGCGAGATCGCCCCCTGCCCGCGCCACGGCACCCCGGTCGTCCTCACATGAGGTTCGAGTTCCACGATCCCCGCGTGGACCCGGCACCCGCGGGCTGGGCCGAGTTCTCCAGGACCGCGCGGCTGCACCCGGTGTGGGACTACGAGCTGATGGGCATCGAGGCGTGGGGCGCGCGCAACCCGCAGCAAGTGGTCGTCGCGACGGACGGCGGCGAGGTCGTGGCCGGGATGTCCGTGCTGGTTTGCCGCCCGTGGCTGGCTCCGCGGTTCGCGCCCGCGCCGGGACGGCGGTCGATGCGGCCGTTCTGGGCCGAGGTGTACCAGCCGTGGCTGAGCGGTTATCCGGGCATCGTGTTCGCGCCGGGTTTCCCGGCCGGTGATCGGGCCGCGCTGGTACGGGCCTTCGAACGGGCGCTGCGGCGGCACCTCGGGACCGGCCTGCTCGGCGTGCTCTACCGCGCGATCGACGGGGAGTTCGCGGGGCACGCGGCGGGCCGGGGCCGTCTGGTCCGGCCGGCGGAACCCACGGCCGTGCTGGAGAACCGGTTCGAGTCCGAAGAGGACTGGCTCAAGACGCTCCCGAGTGCCCGGCGCTCCAGTCTGCGACGGCGGCGCCGCCGGATCGCCGAAGACCCGGAGCTGACGGTGCGTGGGGGGCCCGGCCGCGACGACGTCGACGCCGCCGAGGTCGCCGCGTTGATCAAGGAACACCGGGGGCGTTACGGGAAGCTGCCGCTGGACACGCGCACGATCCCGTCGGCCGGCTTCCTGCACCGGTTCGTCCGGCGGCCGGACGTGCACACGCTCACCTACGCCGATCCCAGCGGCCGGCTGCTCGCGGTGAACACCCTGCTCGACCACCCGGACAGCCCCTGCATGCAGCATTGGGCGGCGCTGCCGCTGGACGAGCGCGGCCGGGGTTCGGGCCTGTACTTCGACTCCTACGTCCGCGCGGTGCGGTTCATGGCGCAGCGCGGGGCGAAGGAACTGTCGGCGGGCCGTGGCATGAACGAGCTCAAGGGGGAGCTCGGTTTCCTGCCGCGCAAGCTCTACGCGGCCGCGGCACCGAGGCCGGTACTGGGCCGATGACCGCTCCCGCTGTGACGACGTCGGCAGTGGACATCCACGACCCGCGGATCGACCCGCGGCCCGGCGGCTGGACGGAGTTCCGCAACCGGTCCCTGCCGCCGGTGTGGGATTACGAGCTGCTGCGCCGCGAGGCGTGGCTGGCGAAGAACCCGCCGGTGCTCGCGGTCGTCCGGCTGGGCGCCCGGGTCGTCGGCGCACTGTCGGTGATGGTATGCCGCGGCTGGGGTTCGCGGGAGTTCGCGCCGGTGTCCGGTGGCCGGTTCCCCCTGCGCTGGGCCGAGGTCTACCTCCCGCTGCTGAGCGGCTATCCGGCGTGCGTGTTCGACGATGACCTCGACGCGCCTTCGCGGCGCGAGGCGATCCGCGAGTTCGAACGGGCGCTGCGGCAGCACGTCGGTGCCGGCCTGCTCGGGGTGGTCTACCGGGCGATGAACCCGGAGCTGGTGCCGGTGCTGGCGGGCCGCGGCCGGGTCAGCCGGGAGATCGATCCGGCCGCCGTGCTGCGCAACACGTACGCCACGCCGGCCGAGTGGGAGTCGTCGCTGAGCCCCGAGGTCCGGCGGTACCTGCACGCCGGCGTCGCCACCGAAGCGGCGTTCGGGCGCACCGACCTCGACCCGCACGAGCTGGCGGTGCTGCTCAACGCCCACCGCGCCCGGCAGGACGAACGCGCGTGGGCGGGCGGCCAGCGCTCGCGTGTCGGCGGGCTGCACCTGGACACCCGCAGCCCGATCGCGTCCGGGTACCTCGACGCGCTCGTCCGGCGGCCGGACGTGCTGACCCGCACCTATCGCGACGGCGCCGGGCGGCTGCTCGGCTTCAACACGATGATCGACCACGAGAGCGGCTGCGCGGTCCACCACTGGGCGGCGCGGCCGAGCGCGGCCGGTGGCCGGAAAGGTCTCTATGTCGACTGCTACGCGAAGTGCGTGGCGCACATGATCGCCGCCCGCCGGCCGGAGCTGACCGCGGGCCGGGCCATGCTGCCCGAGAAGTCCGCGTTGGGCTTCGGCGCGCGGAGCCTGTTCTCGGTGGCCGTGCCCCGGCCGGTGCTGGGCCGATGATCGACGTCCTCGACCCGCGCCACGACCCGGAACCCGGGTACTGGACCGTGTTGCGCGAGCAAGCCGGGCTCCGGGCGGACTGGAGCTGGGAGGTGCTCGTCACGCAGGCCTGGGCGGCGCGGACCCCGCAGCCGATCACGGTGTTCCGGGACGGGGACCGGCCGTGCGGGGTGGTCAGCGCCGCGTGGGTCACCGGCCGCACCCGGCGGAACCGGTTCGCGGGTGCGGGCCGGGGCCGCGTGGGCGGTCTCGACGTCCGGGGGCCCGGCGCGAGTTCGCAACCCGGCTGGTGGTTCGCCGAGGACGATGCCGACGGTGGCGTGCGGCGGCTGCTCGAAACGTACGTCCCGGCGATGCGGGCCGCGCTCGGGCCGGGGTTCGGCGGGCTGCTGCTGCGGCAGGTCGGGGAGGTGGGCCTGCCCGCCGTCTCCGGCCGGTTCCGGCTGGTGCGGCGGACCGAGGACGTCGCCGTGCTCGACGTCTCGGCGTTCGGCTCCCGCGACGACTGGATGAACTCCCTGGCCCGGAAGCGGAAGCAGAACCTGCGCAAGATCTTCCGCACCTTCGACGCCGATCCGTCGGTCGAGGTGCGGTGCGTGCCGGGCAAGGAAGCCGACCCGGTCGCCATCGCGGAGGTGCTCCGGCACAACGAACACAAGCACCGCGACGTGCCGATCGTGCCGCTGCCGCACTTCACCGGCTACCTGACGGCGCTGCTGCGCCAGCCCGACGTCCGGGTGGTCGAGTACCACGACACGCGCACCGGCCGGCTGCTCGCCTTGGCCACCCTGTTCGACCACCCGACGGTCCCGATCGCCCGGCACTGGGGCGCAGTGCCCCCGGAGGACGGCGGCCGGCCCAACCTGTACTTCCACTTCTACGGCGAAGCAGTGCGCTGGGCGATCGAGAACGGGCGCGCGTCCATGGTGTTCGGGAAGAAGATGGCCGAGATGAAGGCGACGCTGGGCGCGCGGCTCGTACCCCAGTACGCGGCTGCCATCCCGGCGTGGTGCTAGCTTCCGGGCGTCACCCAACTGCAGGAGCCGCCATGCCGATGATCAGCGTTGCCATGTTCCCCGGTCGCACGCCGGCCCAGAAGAGCGCCCTGGTCCGGGAGCTGACCGACGCCTTCATCCGCACCTGCGGCGGCAAGCCCGAAGGCGTGCAGGTGACGCTCGTCGAGGTCGGCGCCGACCACTGGGCGACCGGCGGCGTCCTGCACTCCGAACGCTGACCCGCCGGGAGACCGGTCCGGCCTCCCGGCGGGGTGTCAGCGCAGGCCGAGGGCCCGCAGCGCGAAGTGGACCTCGATCGAGGTCTGCTTGATCGTCTCGGCGATCACCAGCGAGCCGTGGCCCGCGTCGTAGCGGTAGAACTCGTGGTGCAGGTCACGGCCGCCGAGCCGGTCGAGGTAGTTCTCGATCTGGCGGATCGGGCAGCGCGGGTCGTTGTCGCCGGCCAGCACGAGCACCGGCGCCTTGACCGCGTCGACGTAGGTGATCGGCGAGCACTCCCGGTACACCGCGGGCACGTCCTCCGGCGAGCCGCCGAAGATTCCCCGGTCGAACGAGCGCAGCTGCTCCATCTCGTCCTCGTACGCGGCGACGTAGTCCGCCACCGGCACCCCGGCGACACCCGCCGCCCACCGCGACGGCTGCGTGCCGAGCGCGAGCAGGGACAGGTAGCCGCCCCACGAAGCGCCGTTCACGACGCACTTCGCCGGGTCGGCGAGTCCACTTTGGATGGCCCAGTCGTGGACCGCGGCGACGTCTTCCAGCTCGGTCAGGCCGGGACGGCCTTCGATGGCGTCGCGCCAGGCCGAGCCGTAGCCGGTCGAGCCGCGGTAGTTGACCTCGACCACGGCGAACCCGGCGTCGAGCCAGGTCGCGCGGTAGGCGGAGAAGCGGTCCTCGTCCGCCGCGTGCGGGCCGCCGTGCAGGGAGAACACCGTGGGCAGCGGACCGTCCGGCGCGCCCGAAGGCCGCGAGACGAGCGCGTGGATCCGGCCGCCGACGCCTTCGACGAACGCGTGGGTCACCGGCTCCGACCCCGGCGCCCGCTCACCCGGCGGTTCGAGCAGGATCGAGTCGGTCCCGTCGCTGGTCCGCGCCCGCACCGCGGGCGGCTCGGCGGCGCTCGACCACGAGTACTCGACCGTGCCGTCCGGGCGGACGCCCGCCCCGCCGATCCGGCCGGCCGGGGTGTCCAATGAGGACAATTCGGCCGTGTCGAGTTCGTAGCGGTACAACGAACTGCGGCCCTCGTGGAATTGGACGACCAGCAGGGCTCGCGCATCCGGGTACCAGCCCGCGACTACCTCGCCGGGCAGGTCCAGTTCGATTTCGGTTTCGGTGTCGGCCCGGACGTCCCAGACGAGCAGTTCCTCGCGACCGCGGCGCTCGTGCAGCACCAGCAGCCGCTGGTCGCCGGGCAGTGGCGAGAATTCGAGGGCGGAGAGGGCCTTGCCCGCACCGTCCCACTTTTCGGCGACGGTCCCGAACCCGTCGGTCGCGAGCACCCGCAGCGCGGGGTGGCGCGAGTCGCCGTGCTCGGAGTGCGAGATGGCGATCAGGCTTTCGTCGCGGGACAGGGACGCGATGCCGGCGTCGTCCGGGTGGCTGTAGAAGCGGCGCGTCTCGCCGCCGATCCGGGCGAACAGCTCGCTGCCGTCGTCGGTCGAGACGCCGACCGCGACAACCTTCGCGCCGATCTCGAGCCCGGCCTGGTAGCCGTCGTGGACGTCCGGGACGGCCTTCTCCGGCTTGCTGCCCTCGGTCGCGGCGAACGGCTCGCGGACCCAGGAGCCGAACTCGTCGCCGTCGGTGTCGTCGAACCACCAGATCCACTCGCCGTCCGGGGACGGCGTGGACTGCAGGGTGCCGTTGGGCCGGTCGGTGACGCGGCGGTGCTCGTCCGTCGCGCGGTTCCAGGCGTAGACCTCCCAGACACCGCTGGCGTTGGAGACGTAAACGTTGGCTTCGGGGGCGTCGCGGGCCCACTCGGGCACGGAGATGCGCGGGGCGTGGAAGCGGGCGCGCCAGCGGGCTTCGGCTTCGGCGTCGTCGAACAGCCGGTCCGGGACCACCGCGGGCGGGAATTGGTTGGCTGACTGCGTGCTCACCCCTCGATCCTGCCACCTTCTGGCCGTACTGTGTGCGGGGTGCTGGAGGGTTACGCGCCGGGCTACGGGCGAGACGCGGTGTCGATGATGTCCGCGCGCACGGCGGCGGAGCGCGCGACGTTCGCCCAGCCCCTGTTCCGGCCGGGGATGTGGGTGGTCGACCTCGGCTGCGGCCCCGGCTCGATCACCCTGGGCCTGGCCGCGGAGGCCCGGGTGACGGGCGTCGACCGTGACGCGGGCCAGGTGGCGATGGCCCGGGACGCAGCCCGCCGCGCCGGACGCTCCACAGTGGACTTCCTGGTGGCGTCGGCGTACGACCTGCCGTTCGCGGACGGCAGCGTGGACGTGGCGTTTTCCCATGCGCTGTTCGAGCACCTGGCCGCCCCGCGGGACGCGCTGGCGGAGCTGCACCGGGTGCTTCGCCCCGGCGGACGGCTCGCGTTGTCCACATCGGACTGGAGCAAGGCCCGCCTGCGCCCCAAGACGGCGAACGTCGACGCCGCTCTGCGCGGGCACTACCTGCTGCGCCGCCGGGCGGGCGGCGACCCGTTCGCCGGCCGCACGATCGCGGACCACTGCGCGTCGGCGGGGTTCACCGAGATCGTCTCGCGCGCCCGCTACCGCGAGGACATGACGTACCGGGGGCTGGCGAAGTACGTGGAGTCCCGGCTGGGTGAAGCGGTGGCGGACCCGCAGTTCGGCCGCGACCGCGACCAGCTGGCAAGTGCGGCCCGCTCGGCCCAGACGTGGGTCCGCAGCGGCGACGGCGACTTCAGCCAGTGCTGGGTCGAGGTGACGGCCACGCGATAGCCCGGGAGGCGCGGGGGTCCGGGGGCGAAGCCGCCCGGCGGGGTTTGGGGTTCGACCCCAAAAAACACCGAGAGGGCCGGCACGGTTGGCGTTTTCCGCCAACACACCGGCCCTCTCGGCGCTCTCGTCGGGGTGGCGGGATTCGAACCCACGACCTCCTCGACCCGAACGAGGCACGCTACCAAGCTGCGCCACACCCCGAGGTACTGCTTAACGGGTCGTGGAGAAGTCTAGCGGACGGTGTCGCGGGCTTTACGGGGGGCCGACTTACGGGAGTCCGACGACCCCGAACCGCGCGGGACCAGGGTCAACAGGCTCGCCTCCGGCGGGCACGCGAACCTGGCCGGGGCCCACGGCGACGTCCCCAACCCGGCCGAGACGTGCAGCCACATGTGCGCTCCCCACCGCGAAGCGCCCCGCGCACGGCTGCGATCCAGGTCACAGTTGGTGACGATCGCGCCGTAACCCGGGAGCCGGAGCTGGCCGCCGTGGGTGTGGCCCGCCAGGACCAGGTCGTAACCGTCCGTGGCGAACGTGTCGAGCACCCGCGGCTCCGGCGAGTGCGTCACGCCGATGCGGACGGCCGCGCCGCTGTCGGCCGGGCCCGCGATGTCGGTGTAGCGGTCTCGGCGCAGGTGGGGGTCGTCGACGCCGGCCGCGAACACGCGCTGCCCGCCGACGTCGATCGTGCGGCGGACGTGCGTCAGGTCGGTCCAGCCGTGCTCGACGAACGCCGCGCGCAGGTCGCGCCACGGCAGCTGGACGCCGTGGATGCGCTTCTTCTTGCCCCGCGGCATCAGGTAGCGGGCCGGGTTCTTCGGCTTGGGCGCGTAGTAGTCGTTGCTGCCGAAGACGAACACCCCGGGCCGGTCGAGCAGCGGCCCCAGCGCCCGCAGCACCGACGGAACGGCCGTCCGGTGCGACAGGTTGTCGCCGGTGTTGACCACCAGGTCCGGGTTCAGCTCGTCGAGCGCGGCGACCCAGCGCTGCTTGCTGTGGTGACCGGGCAGCATGTGCAGGTCCGAGACGTGCAGGACGGTGAACGGCCGGGCGCCGGGCGCCAGCACCGGCAGTTCGGCGGTGCGGAGGGTCCAGCGGCGCCGTTCGATGCCGACGGCGTAACCGAGGGTCGCGGCGCCGAGCGCCACCGTCCCCGCGGCGAGGCGCGCGGCCGTCGCCCCCGACGTGCGTGTGTTACTGAGCGTGCTCACGAACTCCAGGATACGTGCTCAACGGTTGGGTGACTTCACCGCCGTTTCGGGGAACCTCGCGCTTAGCATTTGCGTCGGCCTGACGACGGGTCTTGAGCCGGGGGGCTTGGGGAGAACGATGGAGCAGTTCGGGCCGTACCGGATCGAGGGCCTGCTGGGCCGCGGCGGCATGGGCGAGGTGCACCGCGCGTACGACACCGCCCACGACCGCGTCGTCGCGCTGAAGCTGTTGTCCGAGCCGTTCGTCACCGACGAAGCCTTCCGCGCGCGCTTCCGCCGCGAGTCGCAGATCGTCGCGCGGCTGCGGGAACCGCACGTGATCCCGATCCACGCCTACGGCGAGATCGACGGCCGCCTCTACCTCGACATGCGGCTCGTCGAAGGCCGCGACCTCAAGGAGCTCCTGGCCGACGGGCCGCTCGACCCCGCGCGGGCGGCCGGAATCGTGGCCCAGGTCGCGGGCGCGCTCGACGCCGCCCACGCGGACGGCCTGGTGCACCGCGACGTCAAGCCGTCGAACGTGCTCGTCACGAGCGCCGACTTCGTGTACCTCGTGGACTTCGGCATCGCCCGGTCGATGACCGCCGAAGGGACGTCGATCACCGGCACCGGCAACGTGATCGGCACCCTCGACTACATGGCGCCGGAACGCTTCGGCGACGCCCCGATCACCGGGCTCGTCGACGTCTACGCGCTGGCCTGCGTGTTCTTCGAGTGCCTCACCGGCCGCCGCCCGTTCCCGGCCGAGGGTGCGGCCGCGCAGATGGGCGCGCACCTGACCGCGCCGCCGCCGGTGCTCTCCCAGGCGCGGCCGGGCCTGCCGCCGGCCCTGGACGCCGTGGTGGCCCGCGGCATGGCGAAGCACCCCGCCGACCGCTACCCGACGGCGGGAGCGTTCGCCGACGCCGTCCGCGCGGCGGTGACCGCGCCGGCGCCGCCCATGCCGACGTGGCAGAAGACGTTGCCGGGCCCGGTGCGGCAGTCCGTCCCGGCGCCGATGACCCCGCCGCGGCCGATGCCGGTCCCGATGGCGCCGCGCCCGGGTCCGCCGACCGGACCGTTCACCGGAACCGGACCGCCGAGCGCCCCGTTCCGGGCGCCGGTCGTGCCGCCGCCGCTGCCCGCGAAGTCGCCGCGGAACCGGTGGATCACGCTGTGCGCCGCACTGGCGGGAATCGTCGTGGTGGCGCTGGTGATCACGTACGTCGTGACGCGGGACAGGGCGACGCCGACGGCCGGACCGGGACCGGCGACGAACCCCCCGGCCACCCAAGAGACTTCCGCACCGCCGGCGGATTCGTCCCCGGAGACGTCGGCGCCACCGTCCACTTCGGAATCGAAGCCGGCCCGCGACACCCAGCTGTACAACGCCCTGCCCTCGGCGTACAAGGGAAACGCCACCTGCGCCGATGCGGAGCCGGACGCGGGCGCGGTGGCCGCGGTGGAGTGCGCGGACTCGAACGTCGGGGACGTGGCGTCGGGGAACGTGGTGCTCAAGCAGCCGACCGGCGCACGGTTCCTCCGCTTCCCCGACGCGGGGGCGATGGAGGCGTTCTTCCAGAGCATCGTCAGGGCGCAGGGGCTGACCCGCAACGACGCGCAGGGTGCGTGCCGTCCGTTGAAGGCGCCGAAGATCTGGGGCACCTACTACCGCTCGGAGAAACGCAATCCGGTGCCGGGCGACTACCTGACGTGCTACCTGGGCGACCCGGCGATGCTCGTGTGGACGGACCAGCAGAACCTGCTGGCGGGCCTGCTGAAGTCGGCGAAGGTGACGAACGCCGACGAGCTGGACCAGCTCTGCTACTGGTGGAACGAGCAGATCCTCTCCACCATGCCCGGCGGCTGAACGCCGAAGCGGGGCGGGAGGTCGCCCTCCCGCCCCGCTTCGCCGGGTGAACCTAGCGGCCGGGGCCGCCCATGTACTGCGGATCCGGCTGCGGCAGCGGCGCTTCCGGCTGGCCGTCCAGGATCTTCGACACCGCACCGAACCAGGTCCGGGCCGGAGCGTGCCCACCGAAGATGTTGCCGTCGCGGCCACCGGGGCACAGGCTGACCCGGCCGGGGCCGGCGTCGCAGATACCGCCTTGGCCGCCGCCGAACTTGAACGTCATCGCCGCACCGGCGATCTGCGGGGTACCGCCGACGAACGCCGCCGAGACGTTCGCCTGCGTGGTTCCGGTCTTGCCGATCAGCGGACGCGTCCAGCCCGCCGCGTTCGCCGCCTGGAACGACGTGCCGCCACCCGGCTGGTCGTCCTTGCTCATCCCGACCGCGAGCGTGTTCGCGAGGCCTTCCGGCACCGCTTGCTCGCACGGTGCTTCCTTGATCTGCACCGGCTGCCCGTTGCGGTCGGTCACCGCCGCGATCGGCGTCGGTGGGCACCAGACGCCGCCGGACAGGATGGTGGCGGCCACGTTGCCCATTTCCAGGCCGCTGACCGGGCTCACCCCGAGGGTGAACGAGCCCAGGCCGGCGATGTGGCCCTGTGGGCCGTAGAACTTGGACTGGGGATCACGCAGCTCGGCCTTGTTCGAGTTGGGGTCGGGCGTGCGACCCGCCGCGTTGCTGGCCATCGTGTCACGCAGCCCGAGGCGGTGCGCCATGTCGATCGCCGGGCCGGTGCTGCCGATCCGGTCCTCGAGTTCGACGAACGCGGTGTTCGGCGAGGTCGCCAGTGCCGTCTGGATGGTTGCACCGGAGGCGAGCCTGCTGTAGTCGCCGGCGTTCCCGACGCAGTACCAGTTGGAGCGCAGCGGCGGTCCGGTCGGTGGGCAGCTCTTCGCGCCGCCGGTGTACACGTGCGACACGTAGGTGTCCGGGATGTCGATCGGCGAGTAGATCCCGGCGATCCCCTTGTCCATCGCCGCGGCGGTGGTGAAGATCTTGAACGTCGACCCGGCACCACCGGTGTTGTAGACCCCCGCGGGCAGCGTGTACGTCGTCTGGCCCGCGTCCTGGTTCTGCCCGTAGTCCCGGTTCGCCGCCAAGGCGACCACTTCGTGCCGGTCCTTGCCCGGTTTGATCAGCGACAACGTGTTCGCGATGTACGGCTGGGTCTTGTTGACCTGCGCCTCCGCCGAGACCTTCGCCTCGTGGTTGGCGCGCTCGTCCAGCGTGCTCTTGATCGTGTAGCCGCCGGAGTAGAGCTGGTCCTTCGTCATCCCGCCTGCCTTGAGGAGGTAGTCCTCGACGTACTGGCAGAAGAACCCCGCCTCCGGGCCCGCGCCGATGCAGTTGGCCGGCGGCTTCTTCGGGTTGTCCGGCACCACGCCCAGCGGCTCGGCCTTGAAGCGGTCCGCGTCGGCCTTCGCCAGCTTCTTGTTGTCCACCATCCGGTCGAGTACCAGGTTGCGGCGCGCGGTGGCCTTGTCCGGGTGGTTCCACGGGTCGTTGTTGATCGGGTTGTTCACCAGGCCGGCCAGCAGCGCGGCCTGCGGCACCGTGAGCTTCTCCGGCGTGGTGTCGAAGTACGCGTGCGCCGCCGCGCCGATCCCGAAAATCTGCCGGGAGAACTCGACGATGTTGAGGTAGTTGGCCAGGATCTGCTGCTTGCTCAGCTTCGTCTCGAGGTTGATCGCGATCCGCGCTTCCTTCAGCTTGCGGGAGATCGACTGCTCCTGAGCCTTCTTCTGGCCGATCGGGTCGTTCCGGTAGACGACGTTGATCAGGTAGTTCTTGGTGAGCTGCTGGGTCAGCGACGAGGCGCCCTGCGTGTCCGCGCCGGTGCTGTTGCTGACGGCCGCGCGCAGCGTGCCCTGCCAGTCGACGCCGTGGTGCTCGTAGAACCGCTTGTCCTCGACCGAGACCAGGGCCCACTTCATGGCCTCGTTGATCTGGTTCTCGTTGATCGGCAGCCGGTACTGGCTGTACAGGGTCGCGATCGGCTTGCCGGTGCTGTCGGTGACCGTCGTCACCAGCGGCGGAGGGATGTCCGCGAGATCGGAGGAGGTCTTCTCCACCGTCTCGCTGGCCTGGTTGGACATGACACCGGCGGCCCCCACGACCGGGAAGAGCATGCCGGCGACCAGCACCCCCGCGAGCAGGCAGAGGCCGATGAGCTTGAACAAACCATCCGCTTTTCGCACGAGGGCCAGGTTACCCGGAGTCGGTCAGGCGGCGGTGACGCCGTGTCTCCGCAGGTGTGAAATCAGTGACAAAACGGCCCCCCTTCGGTGACAACTGGTAACGGACGGCATTCTGGTCTCGACGGGGGGAACCGAGGACCCCTACAGTCCGTCAACGTCTCACGAAGACAAGCCGACGGATGGATCAACGCGAGTGGGAGCTCGCCTGCTCCGTTCGGCGGCACCGGCACCGGGGAGGTGCCCGGGTAACCGACGTGAGCTGAGGGAGACACGCTCGCGGGGGCAAGGAGCGCAGTGCCTTTCCCCGCTGGTGCGTCGATCACCAGGGTAGGGAGCTGGGGGCATGGAAACCAACCAGTCGAGCTGGCGAATCAACGCGTCCTGCCGGGACGCCGATCCGGACGGCCTGTTCGTCCGGGGTGCGGAGCAGAACCGTGCGAAAGCGGTCTGCATGGGCTGCCCGGTCCGCACGGAATGCCTCGCCGAAGCGCTCGACGGCCGGATCAACTTCGGCGTTTGGGGCGGCATGACCGAACGGGAGCGGCGAGCTCTGCTGCGCCGCCGCCCCGACGTGGTGAGCTGGGCCGAACTGCTCGAAGCGGCCAAGCGCGACGCCGAGGAACGCGTCGAGGTCGGCTGACCGGCCACGGGCGGCGCGGTCCTGCTGCCGCGCCGTCCGTACCGCTCAGCCCGCGAGCTTCACGCCGATGTCGCGCAGGCCCTCGAGGTCGTGCACGTCACCGGCCAGTGCCGGCACCTTCGCCAGCGCCACCTCCGGGTGCGCCCGGGTGAACCGCGCCAGCAGCCGTTCCTCGCGCGCCGCCAGCTCGACGCGGTCGGCGTGCAGCCGCAGCACCGCCTCGGCCAGCGGCGCGTTCACGTCGCCCTCCTGCAGCGACTCGGCCGCCGCCAGCGCCTCCGCGCCCGACAGCTTCGCGAGCACCGGGTGGGTCCGGTTCGCGATCAGCCCGCCCAGCGGCATCGACTCGGCCGAAAGCCGCTCCACGAAGTAGGACGCCTCGCGCAGCGCGTCCGGCTCCGGCGCGGCCACCACCAGGAACGACGTCCCGGACGAGCGCAGCAGCTCCGCGGTCTTGCGGGCCCGCTCGCGGAAGCCGCCGAACATGCTGTCGAAGGCCTGCATGAACGCCGACGCGTCGGTCAGCAGCTGGCCGCCGATGATCGTCGACACGGCCTTGGCGAACATCGAGAACCCGGCGTTGACCACCTTGCGCAGGCCCCAGCCGCCGGCCTTCGCCGGGGCGGTGAGCAGCCGGATCATCCGGCCGTCCAAGGCGGAGGAAAGCCGCGTCGGCGCGTCCAGGAAGTCCAAGGCGGACCGGCTCGGCGGGGTGTCCACGATGATCAGGTCCCACTCGCCGGTGGCGGCGAGCTGGCCCAGCTTCTCCATCGCCATGTACTCCTGTGTGCCGGAGAACGACGTGGAAATCGTCTGGTAGAAGGGGTTCTGGAGCAGCTGCTCGGCGCGCTCGGGGCCGGCGTGCACGCGCACCATGTCGTCGAAGGTGCGGCGCATGTCGAGCATCATCGCCCAGAGCTCGCCCTTCGGCTCGAACCCCTCGACCTGCACCTGCCGCGGGTGGTTGCCGAGTTCGCGCAGGCCGAGCGCCTGGGCCAGCCGGCGCGCGGGGTCGATCGTCAGCACCACGGTCTGGCGGCCGCGCTCGGCCGCGCGCAGGGCCAGCGCCGCGGCCGTGGTCGTCTTGCCGACGCCGCCGGAGCCGCAGCAGACGATCACGCGGCTTTCCGGGGCGTCGAGCAGCGCGTCGATGTCGATGGTGGTCACAACCGCACCCCCTGGTCGGTCAGGGCTTCGGCCAGGTCGTAGAGGGCCGCGACGTCGACGCCGTCGGTCAGGTCCGGCAGCTCCAGGGTCGGCAGGTCGGCCTCGGCGAGCTGCTCGCGGGCCCGCTGCTCGGCGGCGACCCGCACGGCGTGCTCGACGGTCTCGTCGACCAGCGCGTCCAGGGTCTCCTGCGGCAGCTTCAGCCCGGCCGAGGCGAGCCCGGTGCGGACGCGGGAGGCGTCGACGCGGCCGTCGGCGGCGGCGGTCACCGAACGGGCGGGCAGCCGCGGCGGCCGGACCCGGTTGACCAGCACCGCGCCCGGGCGCAGGTCGGCGCCGTCCAGCTCGGCCACGGCCTCGACGGTTTCGCGCACCGGCATCTCCTCCAGCAGCGTGGCCAGGTGCACGGCGGTCTCCCCGGAGTGCAGCAGGCGGACGACGCCGTCGGCCTGGCCGCGGATCGGGCCGGTCTTCGCGAGGTCGGTCAGCGCCTTGGTGACGTCGAGGAACTTGACGACCCGGCCGGTCGGCGGCGAGTCGACGACGACGGCGTCGTAGGTGTGCCGCCCGTCGGACTCGGTCCGGCCGACGCACTCCTTGATCTTCCCGGTGAGCAGGACGTCACGCAGGCCCGGCGCGAGCGTGGTCGCGAACTCGATCGCGCCCATCCGCCGGAGCGTCCGGCCGGCGAAGCCCAGGTTGTAGAACATCTCGAAGTACTCGAGCAGCGCGGCTTCGACGTCGATGTGCAGCGCGCGCAGCTCGCCACCGCCGGGGACGGACGCGATGCGCTGCTCGGCGTAGGGCAGCGGCTCGGTGTCGAAGAGCTGGGCGATGCCCTGCCGGCCTTCGACCTCGATGAGCAGCACGCGACGGCCTTCGCGGGCGAGCGCGAGGCCGAGCGCGGCGGCCAGCGTCGTCTTGCCGGTCCCGCCCTTGCCGGTGACGAAGTGCAGCCGGGCGCGGGCAAGCTCGTCGGTCCAGCCGGCATGGGAAATGGTCACTTCTTCACCCTAAATCAGTGCTCAGCCGGCCAGCAGCATGACGCTGACCGCAGCGGCGACCGCCGCGACGAGCGCCCAGCTCACGAGGCCGGGCAGCACGGTGAGGGTGAGCACGCCCACCACGACCAGCAGGGTGAAGGTGATCACCCCGCCGAGCGCGACCTGGCCGGAACTCTGCGTCCGGTCGCGCACCTTCGCCATCACGACGAGCACCAGCGGCAGCCCGGCCGCCGCGAGCAGCGCCGTCGCGATCACACGCCAGGTGTCCACGGGCCAACGCTAGCGGTTCGAGCCGGACGTGAGATGGGCCACAGTCCACGGTGGTGGCGGCGCGTCGCGGACCGAAACCCGGCGGCGCTCCCCGGCGGTCTTGCCCGCTTGGCTACGCTCCGATCCATGAGCGCCACCAAGTGGGAGTACGCCACCGTCCCTCTGCTGATCCACGCCACGAAGCAGATCCTCGACCAGTGGGGCGAGGACGGCTGGGAGCTGGTCACCGTGCTGCCGAACCCGAGCGGCGAGCAGCACGTCGCCTACCTGAAGCGTCCGAAGGGCTGACCCGGTGACCTGGAGCGATCGGCTGAAGGAGCTCGGCATCGAGCTGCCCGGCGTCGCGGCCCCGCTGGCCGCGTACGTGCCCGCCGTCCAGAGCGGGAAGCACGTCTACACCTCCGGCCAGCTGCCCTTCGTCGACGGCGTGCTCGCCGCGACCGGCAAGGTCGGCGCGGAGATCAGCCCCGAAGAGGCGAAGGGCCACGCCCGCACGTCGGCGCTCAACGCGCTCGCGGCCGTGGACGCGCTGGTCGGCATTGACAACGTCGCGCGGATCGTCAAGGTTGTCGGCTTCGTGGCTTCCGCGGAGGGCTTCACCGGTCAGCCGGCGGTCGTCAACGGCGCGTCCGAACTGCTCGGCGAGGTCTTCGGCGACGCGGGCATCCACGCCCGCTCGGCCGTCGGTGTCGCGGAGCTGCCCATCGGCTCGCCGGTGGAGGTCGAACTCATCGTGGAGGTGCAGTGATGGACCCGGACATCGAGCAGTCCACCCACGAGCTGCTGATCCGGCTGGCCGGGCGGCTGCCCGACCAGCTGCTGTGGCGGTTCCGCGACTGGCTCGGCGAAGGTGCCATGGGCACCCTCGCCCGGACCCTGCCGAGGTCTTTGCTTAAGCACAGGATTGACCTCGACCAGACGGAGTACCGCCTGCTCGTGGCCGGGCTCATCCCGCACGGCGCCGACTGGCACCAGGTCAGTTCGACGCTGGGGGTAGACGACGTCTCCGAGAACCGGTACACATTCACGTCGAGTGCGCCCGAATGGGTTAACTCGGTCGACTCCGTGTCCGTTCTGATCCACGCAACGTTGCGGGGTCGCCCGGACGTGGGGGAAGTGCGGCAGAGCTGGCGACACGTCGGTGTGGTCGGGCAGGGGACCGCCAAGCGCGTCCTGCTCATCACCGCGCAGGCGGGACAGCCGAGGCTGACCGGCGAACTGCAGCGGGTGCTGCGCGTTCTGGGCGACGAAGAGCCCAGCGTCGAGGTCATCCCGCCGCGCTTCGACCTGCCGGGTTACCACCGGGCCGCGCTGGCCGACTCAGAGCTGGTCTGCGTGGGCGCGGTGACGGGAACCCGGCTAGTAGCCGCATAACGCTCGCCCGCCAGCGAGCTGGGAGGGAGCAAGGCAATGGTGGAGGTCCACGACGGCCCGCCCATGGACGGGTTCTCGGTGCCCCTGCGCCTGCACAACCTGTTGCTGGCCCTGGCGGGCCGGATCGACGACAGCGCGCTCACCGAAGCTCGTGAGCTGATCGCGCGGGCCCACATCGACGAGGCGGTCGAGCTGACCACCGGCACGCTCATCGCGGGCCGGATCCCGGTCAGCTCCGCCGAGCAGCGTGAGCTGGCGCTGGTCCTCGAGATGAGCCGGTCGGACGCGACGCTGGCGAACGATCTGCTGGTCGACGAGGCCGAGCCGGTCAACACGCACCGGTTCAGCGGCGAGAACTCCCCGGAGTTCGGCATCGCCGAGGCGCTCGACCGGACCCTGCAGGTGCTGCCGGACGTCCGCTCGGTGCACGCGGTGTGGCGCAACACCCCGGCCGGCAGCGTGCCGGGCGCGCTGCCGCAGCGGGTGGTGCTCGTCGAGCTGGGACCGGAGGGCAACCCGCCCGCCGTCGCGTTCCGCGTCGACACGGCGTTGCGCCGGGCCGGGATCCACTCGGTCGTCGAGGTCAGCGGCCCGGGCGTCGCGCACTCCGAGTACCACCAGGCCGCTTCGGCCGCCGCGTCGCCGGCTTGGGTGACCGGGAGCACGACGTCGAGTTCGTCGTCGTACCGCTCGGAGCCCGCCAAGCCGCCGGCCCCGGTGACGCCGGAGCCGCTCTCGGAGTCGGGCAGCCGGCACAGCATGCGCTCGGGCGGCACCACGACGGCGCCGCCCGAGCCGGTCGCCCCGGTGGTGCCGATCGTGTCGTCGCCCGCCCCCGAGCCGCCCCGCAAGGCGCGGTCGGAGACGCGGGCGGAGCGCACCGCCGACCTGACCCCGGCCGAGGTGGCGCAGCTGCGGCAGGCGCTGGCCGAGGACCCGGAGAAGGGCCGCGAGATCGCCGCGGGCAAGCCGTCGATGCACGAGGTCGTCGAGCTGCCGGCGCTGGACCTGGACGACCCCAGCCTGAGCGAGCGCGACCGGGCGCTGCTGCGCGAGCTGCACGCCGAACTGGCCGAGCGCGAGCGGGCCGAGGCGGCGAAGATGCGCCTCAACGGCGCGTCCCGCTCCGGTGGCGACCAGCGCGGCTGGACCGCTCCGTAAGACACTGTTCGCGAGAAGGCGGCACTTCCCCTCCGGGAGGTGCCGCCTTTTCCGTGTCCGGCGTGCCACAACTGCGCGACGGGACGCCGGGTACCGGAGGTATGTTGCCCGGGTGGAGCAGCCAACGGAGTTCGTCTTCGACATCCCGGTCGGTGCCGGGGTAGCCACCCGCGCCAACGCCGACGGCCCGCCGGCGACGCCGAAGGACGCGGCCACCGTCATCCTGGTCCGGGACGGCGCCGACGGCGTCGAGGTCTTCCTCCAGCACCGGGTCAAGGGCATGCCGTTCGCGGGCGGGATGACCGTCTTCCCCGGCGGCGGGGTCGACCGGCGCGACGCCGACACGTCGGTGGCGTGGGCCGGGCCCGACCCGTCGTGGTGGGCTTCGCGGTTCGGCTGCGACGACGCGCTCGCGCGGGCCCTGACCTGCGCGGCCGTGCGCGAGACGTTCGAGGAGTCCGGCGTGCTGCTCGCGGGCAGCGCGGACGCGGTGCTCACCGACGTCACGCCGTACGCGGCGGCCCGCCAGGCCCTGGAGACGCGGGAGGTGTCGCTGGCCGGGTTCCTCGCCGGCGCGGGACTGACGCTGCGGGCCGATCTGCTGCGCCCGTGGGCGCATTGGATCACCCCCGAGCAGGAGCCGCGCCGGTACGACACCCGGTTCTACGTCGCGAAGCTGCCCGAAGGCCAGGAAGCCGACGGGGCGACGTCGGAGGCGTCGAGCTCCGGCTGGCAGCGCCCGGAAGACGCCATCGCCGACGCCCGCGAGGGCCGCCGGATGCTGATGCCGCCGACGTGGCTGACGCTGAGCGAGCTGGCGAAGTTCGCCACCGCCGACGACGTCCTGAACGCGCCGCGCGAAATCGTCCGGATCGCCCCGACGCTGGTCCGCGAGAACGACCAGGTCCGCGTCGTGCTGGAGCAGCGGTGAGCGCCCCCGCGTACGGCGTGCTGCGCCAGGTGTCCGCGACGGCGTCGGTGCTGCTGGAGAACAACCCGTCGTCGATGACGCTCGAAGGCACCAACAGCTGGGTGCTGCGGGCGACGCCGTCGAGCCCGGCCGTGGTCGTCGATCCGGGCTACCGCGACCTCGAGCACCTCGAGCTGCTGGCCGGGATCGGCGCGGTGGAGCTGATCCTGCTCACGCACTGCCATCCCGACCACGCCGAGGGCGCGCCGTGGTTCGCCGAGCGGGTCGGCGCGCCGGTGCGGGCCTTCGATCCGTCGCTGTGCGTGGGTACGTCGTCCTTTGTGGACGGTGAGGAGATCTCGGCGGGCGGCCTTTCCCTCCGCGTCCTGCACACGCCGGGGCACACCGACGATTCGGTGTCGCTGGTCCTGGACGGCCAGGTGCTGACCGGCGACACCATCCTCGGGCGCGGCACGACGGTGCTGCACGACCTCGGTGACTACCTGCGTTCGCTGCGGAAGCTGATCGAGCTGCCGCCGGGGACGGCCGGCCTGCCCGGCCACGGCCCGGAGCTCCCCGATCTGCCCACGACCGCGCGCGAGTACCTCGCCCATCGGGAACAGCGGCTCGACCAGGTGCGTTCGGCCTTGAAGACGCTCGGGGCGGACGCCACCCCGCGCCAGGTCGTCGAGGTCGTCTACGCCGACGTCGACCGGGCGCTGTGGGCGCCCGCCGAGTGGAGCGTGCAGGCGCAGCTGGACTACTTGCGGTCGGAGGAGAACGGATGAGCAACGTCGAGGTCGAGTTCTATTGGCGGCCGGGGTGCGGGTTCTGCGCAGCGCTGGAGCGGCCGCTGTCGAAGAGCGGCTTCAACGTCCGCGCGATCAACATCTGGGAGGACCCGGCCGCGGCCGCGCGGGTGCGCGAGGTCGCGAACGGCAACGAGACGGTACCGACGGTGATCGTCGGCTCCCGGGCGATGGTCAACCCGTCGTTCGCGGAGGTCGAGGCGGCGGTCAAGGCAGCGTCGGCTTCAGCTTCGGCGGAGTGAGTGCGCTGGGCCGTTCTCCGTGGAGGAAGGCGGCCCACACTTCGCGCAGGCCGGTCTCGTTCTCCAGGCCCTTCGGGGCGCCTTCGAGCATGGGCGCGTCCCAGACGTCGTGGGTGCCGAAGAGGAACGGGATGTCGATGCAGTGGCAGGCGCCGAACCGGTTGCCCGGAGCCTGCCAGTCGAAGCGGTAGGTGAAGGCGCCGAGTTTCTTCGCCAGCCGGTCGCTGGTGAAGAAACCGTTCGCTTCGTCGATCGCGTCTTGGGGCGCGTCGGGGACGAAGGCGCGTAGTTCCTCTCGCGTCCAGCTGATCAACGCGGGCCCGGTCGGGGCGGCTTCGACGAGGTCGGTTGCGACGAGGTCGTCGTCGGCGACCAGCTGGAACGGCGGTTCGATCGAGCCGGGCTCGCCGGAGACCGCGAGCTGGGCGGCGATCAGCCGGGCAACCGGGGCCGTGCGGATGTCCTCGCCGAGTTCTCGCTGCAGCATGCGGGCTTTCCGGGTTGCTTCGTCCGGTGTGGACGGTCGCATGCCCAGCGGCGCGCTCTGCAAGGCGATCCGCTTGACGAGGCCGTTCACGCGCCGCGACGACCACAGCGCGAGCGTCGACTGCGCCCCGGCCGACTGCCCGCCGAGGGTGATTTCGGCCGGGTTCCCGCCGAACCCGGCGATGTTGTCCCGCACCCATTCCAGTGCGGCGAGCTGATCGGCGATCCCGAGGTTGGGCGGGATCCCCTCGGCGCTCAGGAAGCCGAGCACGCCCAGGCGGTAGTTGAGCGTCACGACGACGGCGTCGGCGTCGCGGGCCAGGCGCGTGCCGGTGTACCAGATCTGACCGCCGGAGCCGCTGGAGAACCCACCGCCGTGGATCCACACCAGTACCGGACGGCTTCCGGTGGTCGACGGCGTGAAGACGTTGAGGAAGAGGCAGTCTTCGCTCTGCGGCAGAGGCATCGGGCCGAGGGCGTGTTCCAGCCGCGACGGAGGCTGCGGTGCGGCGGGTCCGGCTTCGAGCGCGTCTTTGACGCCACTCCACGGCTTCGGCGGCTTCGGTGCTTCGAAGCGTTTCGCGGTGGCGTACGGGATGCCCTTGAACGCGCCGTGCGTGCCGCGGACCCGGCCGGTGGTGGTTTCGACGATCATCGTGCCTCCTCGAAGAACACCGCGGCACCGAAGGCGTCTTCGGCGTGGACGAAGAACCCGCGGTCGTGGGTGGTGGTCGGGACGTGCTCCTCGATCAGCTTCCGCGCTTTCGCGAGATCTGCCACCGCGACGCCGTGGGCGGCGAAGTACGGCAGCTCCCGCGGGGGTTCGCCGGGCAGGACGGCGTCGAGGTCGCTCGTCCCGATGATGTCGACCAGCCGTGCAGGATGCCCTCGGGGGTGCGGTCCCGTCTGATGTGGACACTGCGGAAGCGCGCGGTGCGGGTGCCTTCCGGCAGTTCGACGTCACGGTGCAGCTGCAACACGCCCGAGCAGGAAAGTCCGGCTTCGCGAAGTCTGCGCTCGGCTTCCCCGGAGTCGCCGACGCCGAAGGAACAGCCGTGCAGGCCGTTGCCGCGGGCGTCCAGAATCGGCAGCACGCGCCACGGGTCGCCGGCTTCCTCGTCGACGATCCCGATCAGTTCGAGGAACGAGCCGCCGAAGTAGGCGCAGCGGTTCGCGGTGCAGCTCGGAACCGGTTCGCTCTGGTCGCTGACGGCCGCGAAGTGCCGCGACGGCGGGCTCAGCGTGAAGCCGAGTTGTTCGTAGCGCCGCCAGGTGTCCGCGTGGTTCCTGGTCAGGAAGACCGTGTGGTCGATGTGCATGACCTCGATCGTGGTCCTCGCGCCGTCCTTCTTCCCTTCGCGGCGCAGTTGTGCCCGAAATTCGACATCTCCTAGGCTCTCTTGGTGGAATCCGGGCTCCTGGACGAGCTGGACCGCCGCTTGGCGCACGCGTTGCAGCTGGACGGCCGGGCGTCGTTCAGCACGATCGCTTCGGTGCTGGGTGTCTCGGACCAGCCGCCCTGGCTCGCGACGGTCGAGCCGACATGTCGACATTGGTGACGGCTTGCGGACGCTCGGAGTCGACGGTCCGCCGGCGGCTGGAGGTGTTGCGCTCATCGGGAGCGCTGTACTTCGACGTGGAGGTGGACGCGGCCCTGCTGGGCTACCCGCTGACCGCAACGCTGTGGCTGACGGTGGCGCCATCGGCGTTGGAGTCGGCGGGCCGCGCGCTGGCGGGCCACCCCCAGGTGGCGTTCGCGGCGGCCACGACAGGCCCGGCCAACCTGGTGGCGAACGTGGGGTGCCGCGACGACGCGGCGTTGTACGCGTACTTGGCCGACGACCTCGGCGGGCTGCCGGGAGTGCGGCAGGTGGAGACGGCGCCGATGATCCGGACGCTGAAGCGCTTCGGCACCGTGTAGCGCGCAACGCCACGCGGGCGACTCACCGCCTGTGGACGACGAGCGCGCGATCGACTTCATCCTCGACGGCGAGCAGCACCGCTTGAGCCGCGCCGAAGTGCTGAGCGTGGCCGTGCGGGGTGGCCCCGAGCCGATTCGCACGATGCGCAAACGGCCGCTCCTCGCCGAACCTCCGGCGGGCCTACGAGCAGCGCTTCGGGAGCGCCGCGCTGACCGTCAGCCAGTTCACCCGCGGGCCGGCCGCCGACGTGGCCCTCGTCGACCTGGCCGAACTGCTCGGAATCGGCTGATCTACCGGGGCAGCATCGGCATGAGGTAGTACGCCAGCGCCACCTCCCCGGGCTCCGCGGCCCGCAGGATGCACGCGCGCATCCCCGGCTGGATCGACAGCACCACCTGCTCGCCCGCGAACGCCGCCAACGCGTCCAGCAGGTACCGCGCCTGGAACGACGGCGACGTCCGCCCGCCGCTGACGTCGGCCTTCAGCGTCTCCTCCGCCTCGCCCGTGTCCTGCCGCGCGCTCGCCAGCCGGACCTGGGCGTCGCCGACCTCCAGCGTCAGCACGCGCCTGTCCTCCGCGTACACCCCCACCCGGCGGACGGCCGCCGCCAAGGCGTCCGCCGGAAGGCTCACCGTGGTGTCCACCGTGCCCGAGGGGATCGAGTCCTCCGACAGGAAGCCCGCGTCGAGGACCGCCGTCGCGACCAGGCCTTCCGGCCAGCTCACCCCGAACCGGCCCGGGCCCACGTGCAGGCCCACCCGGCCACGCGCCTGCCGGGCCGCTTCCGACAGCAGGGCCGCCGGGACCAGGACGTCCAACGAACCCGGCGAAGACAGCGGCAGCCGCGCCACCGCCATCCGGTAGCGGTCGGACGCCGTCAGCGTCAGGCCGGCGCCGGCGGCCTGCACGCGGACCCCCGTGAACAGCGGCAGCGGGTCGTCCTTCGCCGCCGTGCCCGCGACGATCCGCAACGCCGAGGCGAACGCCGCTCCGTCCACTTCGGACACCTTGGCGGGCGGGTCCGAAACCGCACCGGATTCGGGCAGCAGCGGCAGCGCGAACCGGGCGTTGTCCAGCCGCAACGCCAGGCGCGAGCCTTCGACGACCAGGCGGACCAGCTCCGTGTCGAGCACCTTCAGCGTCTCCACCAGCGGGGCCGCGGGGACGACGACCGAACCGTCGGTGTGCGTGGTCGCGGGGCAGCCGAACCGAACGGCGAGGTCCGACGCGACACCGGCGACCGTCAGCCCGGCCGCGGCCGCCTCCAACCGCAGCCCGGCGCGGGCGGGCAGCAGGCGTGACGCGGCGGAGACGGCCGCCGAGAGGCGGTGGGCAGGCGCGGTGACGTCCATGCCCGCAAGCTAGCGGCCGGCACCGACAAAAACCGCCGGACTACGCGTTGACCAGCTCGGGAACCGGAGCGGACCGGGAAGAGCGGACCGTGCCGCGCAGCAGCCACACGACCAGCGCGAGCACCAGCCCGGCCACGCTCGCCGCCAGGAAGGCCGTGCCCGGGCCGGCGTGCTCGACGACGTACCCGCTGATCGACTGGCCGGCCGCCAGCCCCAGCGTCACGGCCGTGAGCACCCAGCCGAACGCCTCGGCCGCGGTCCCGGACGGCGCGACCACCTCGATCGCCGTCGAGTGGGCCGTCGACTGCGGCGTGATCAACGCGCCCGCCAGCAGCATCATCAGCGCCAGGCCCCACAGCGAGGACGGCCACGCGAGCAGCGCGACCAGCGCACCGAACCCGCCGAGCAGCACCGGCAGCCGTAGGCCCAGCTGCCGCGGCCACGGGCGCAGGCTGTAGGCGACGCCGAACGCGACCGAGCTCAGCGACCACGCCGACAGCAGCAGGCCACCCACGGACGCGTGGCCCGCTTCGGTGGCCGCCGCCGGCACGGCGACCTCGACGAACCCGATCACTACGCCGAAGCCCAGTGCGGCGATGGCCAGCGTGCGCATGCCCGGACTGGCCAGCGCGCCCAGCAGCGACCCCGAAGGACCCGAAGCCGGGCGCCACGCCCGCACCACGGGGCTCAAGGCGAACAGCACCGCGCCGGTGAACTGCAGGGCGACCCCGAGCACCAGGCCGGTGCCCGCCCAGGGCGCCATGACCAGCAGCCCGGCCACGCCGGGGCCGAGGATGAAGAAGACCTCCATGCTTATCGCCTCGTACGAGTAGGCGGCGTTGCGCGGGGCGCCCGGCGGGAGCAGCCGTCCCCACAGCGCCCGCGAGGCCGACCCGACCATCGGCTCGGTCAGCCCGGTGAGGGCGGCGAGCGAGACCAGCACGGCGGTCGCGGCGTGCGACTCGATGGCCGTGACCAGCGCGCTCATCGACAGCGCCAGCAGGACGGCGACGGTGAGCAGCGGCCGGGTCGGCCCGAACCGGTCGATCAGCCTGCCCTGCACCACCGCACCCACCGACACACCGACGAGTGAACCGGCCGAGACGAGCCCGGCGATGGCGAAGGAACCCGTCTCGCGCTGGACGTAGAGCAGGGCCGAGATGCCGATCATGGCGATCGGCAGGCGCGCGAGCACGGACGCGACGGCGGGCCACCGGGCCGCGCGGGTGGTCAGCGCGGTGCGGTAGTCGGCGAGGGACGTGCGGCTTTCGTGGTTCGAGACAGACTGGGACACGCGTACGAGTATGCCGCAGACTGGTACGTCAGTACCAGTTATTTGACGGTCAGGTGCATCACCGGGAGACTGGTGGCAGATCTTGCGATCGGGACAAGAGGTCTCGATCAGGTAACACTCACGATATTCTCTGTGGACTCCTGCAACGAAACGGCCGAGGCAGCGTCCTTGAGAGTGAATGGCCTTGAATTCGTGGGTATGGGCCGTGATGGTTGAACAACAGCACAGAAAAACCCAGCTCCCTCCGGCACACGGGTCGGGGCCTGGCCCGGAGGGCGGGGAGCGCGGATCGTCGGGGGATGGTCCGCGCAACAACGAAGAGCCGGTGCGCCACGTCGGGGGTGGCGCCCGGCTCTTTGTTGTGTCGAGAAGTGTTGTGTGTCAAGAAGAAGGCCTCCTCACCCGCCGGGTGAGGAGGCCTTCGACGTAAGAGGGCTAGCGGCAAAGCCGTTCAGTTAGCGGGTCTGTCTGCTGGTCAAGGATGTTGTTGTCGGCGTGTTGGTGCCGGAAATAGGTGCG
>NZ_CP100416.1:10032966-10034237 GCF_026017845.1 Amycolatopsis mediterranei | reverse complement strand
CAAAGCCGTTCAGTTAGCGGGTCTGTCTGCTGGTCAAGGATGTTGTTGTCGGCGTGTTGGTGCCGGAAATAGGTGCGGAGCTCCGGTAGGAGAGGTCGTCCTCCAAGACAGCCTCTTCACCAGGAGCTCCGCTGACTGCGAATTCTGTCATGACCCGTGTCGTCACTGTGGCGGGCGGGTGCTTCGCCCCGGGGCATCTCGGCGAGCTGACTCAGATCGTGCCCTTCGAGATGGTCGATGCCGCGCTGGCCGAGACCCGCAGGATGCAGCAACGGCTACGGGTGCTGCCCTCACGTGTGGTGGTGTATCTCCTGCTCGCGGCCGGGTTGTTCACCGAGGTCGGCCTGTCACAAGTCTGGACACGGCTGTGCGCAGGTCTGGACAAGCTCGCGGTCGCCAGGCCGAGCCCGAGCGCGTTGGCCGCCGCGCGGGTCCGGGTGGGCGCGGTGCCGCTGCGGGCGTTGTTCGACCTGCTGCGCGGCGCAGAGACCGGCTGCGTGCAGGTCGGTACCGCCCGTGCAAGCCGCCCGGGAGTGTTCTGGCGAGGCCGGCTGGTCACCGCGGTCGACGGCACCATCCTGTGCTGCCCGGACACCCCGGCGAACCTCACCCAGTTCAGCAAGGGCGGCGGCCACAACGGTGGCACCGGGTATCCGATGGTCCGGGTCCTGGCGCTGGTCGCCTGCGGCACCCGCACGATCATCGACGCGGTGTTCGGCACCGACCGCACCGGCGAGATCGGTTACGCCCACCAGCTGCTGCGCTCCACCCGGACCGGGATGATCGTGCTGGCCGACCGGAACTTCGCCGCCGCGGCCTGGATCGCCGCGCTATCCCAGACCGGCGCCGACATGCTCGTGCGGGTCAAGAACCACCGCCGGCTCCCGGTCTGCCGGGCCCTGCCCGACGGATCGTTCGTCTCCCGCATCGGCCGGGTCGAGGTCCGGGTGATCACCGCCCAGGTCACGATCACCACCAGCGACGGCCGCCGCACCGAGACCTACCGGCTGATCACCACCGTGCTCGACACGGCCGTGCCTGCGGTCGAGATCGTCGAGCTCTACCACCAACGGTGGGAGATCGAGACCGCGTTCGCCGAGCTCAAAGCCACCAGCATGGGCGGGCGGGTACTGCGCTCACGCACCCCGGCCGGGGTCACGCAAGAGATCTACGCCCTGCTGATCACGTATCAGGCGCTGCGGATCGCGATCAGCGACACCACCCTGGACCGCGCCGATATCGATCCCGACCGCGGCAGTTTCACCGTCGCC
>NZ_CP100416.1:10007280-10032795 GCF_026017845.1 Amycolatopsis mediterranei | reverse complement strand
ACCGCCAAAGGACGCCACCGCGGCCCCAGCCACCCCGCCACGATCACCATCGAGATAGAAGCAACCTTGACAACCCAACCACCGGCCTAACTGAACGGCTTTGGGGCTAGCGGGCCCGGCGGGCCAGCCGCTCCGGGTCCAGGATCAGCACGCTCTTGCCCTCGAGCCGCAGCCAGCCGCGGTGGGCGAAGTCGGCGAGCGCCTTGTTGACGGTCTCGCGCGACGCCCCGACGTACTGGGCGATCTCTTCCTGGGTCAGGTCGTGCGTGACCCGCAGCAGGCCAGCCTCCTGGCTGCCGAACCGCTGCGCGAGCTGCAGCAGCGCCCGCGCCACGCGGCCCGGGACGTCGGTGAAGATCAGCTCCGCGACCATGTTGTTCGTCCGGCGCAGGCGGCGCGCGACCACGCGCAGCAGCTGCTCGGCGATCTCCGGGCGGGTCGAGATCCACTGGCGCAGGGCCGGGCGGTCCATGGTGACCGCGCGGACCTCGGTGACCGTGGTCGCGCTCGACGTCCGGGGGCCGGGGTCGAAGATGGACAGCTCGCCGAACATGTCGGACGGGCCGAAGATGCCCAGCAGGTTCTCGCGGCCGTCGGGCGACTTGCGGCCGATCTTCACCTTGCCGGACTGGATGATGTACAGCTTGTCGCCGGGTTCACCCTCGTTGAAGATGACATGGCCGCGGGGGAACTCCACGGATTCCAAGGTCTGGGCCAGCGCCTCCGCCGCTGCCGGCTCCACACCCTGGAAAATGCCCGCACGGGCCAGGGTTTCGTCCACCTCGGGTGCCTCCTCGTCGAGAAACGATCACGCTCCCCCTTGGCTGGAGGAGCGTGACGCCGATCACTTGCGCGTCAGTCTAGGGCGTACTCCCGAGATCGCTCGCCGGACTCGCACGTGGCGGAAACGATCTCGTTCGAACGTGGAGCCTAACTCCGCACGCGACGCGCGCGTAGCCTGGCTGCCCGTCCGCCCAGCCTACGCAGCCGGAACAGCTCCAGCGCGCGGCCGATGCCGTGCCCGTAGAGCGCCCTGACCTCGTTGGGCTGCGCCTGCTCGAGGAACTCTTCGACCTCGTTCTCCTGCACCGCGACGTGCTTGAGCCTGCTCTCCACCCGCTCCATGAAGAGCGCGAAGAACATGATGACCAGGGGGACCAGGATGACGAACCAGACGGTCATGACCGGACCCCCAGACACATCCCGAAACACTCAGTGAGAAGCATGTACTCCAGATCCTCGCTCATGGCGGCCGGAAAACGCGCCGAGGTGGTGCTCTGGCGTGTCGGTCGTCCACCGGTGCAGTGCCCGGCTCGTCCGACGGCGCCCGTAGGCTATCGGGGTGCCACCTGCCACCACGAACGCCCCCTGTGAAGGCGCTGGTGAAAGCCGGTTAGCTCTGGTGAGACGCGCCAGGCGGATGAAGCGTTGCCTGGACGACGTGTATCCCGACGCCCACTGCGAGCTCGACTTCACCACACCACTGGAACTGCTGGTCGCGGTCGTGCTGTCCGCGCAGACCACCGACGTCCGGGTGAACCTCGTCACTCCCGCGCTGTTCAAGCGCTACCGGACCGCGGCCGACTACGCGGGCGCCGACCGCGCCGAGCTGGAGGAGTACCTCCGGAGCACCGGCTTCTACCGGGCGAAGGCGAACTCCGTGATGGGCCTCGGCGCGGCGCTGGTCGAGCGCTTCGACGGCGAGGTCCCGGCCAAGCTCGAGGACCTGGTCACCCTGCCCGGCGTCGGCCGCAAGACCGCCAACGTCGTCCTCGGCAACGCCTTCGACGTCCCGGGCATCACCGTCGACACCCACTTCGGCCGGCTGGTCCGGCGCTGGGGCTGGACGGCGGAGGAGGACCCGGTCAAGGTCGAGCACGCGATCGGCGAGCTGATCCCCCGCAAGGAGTGGACGATGCTCTCGCACCGGGTGATCTTCCACGGCCGCCGCGTCTGCCACGCCAAGAAGCCGGCCTGCGGCGCCTGCCCGCTGGCCAGGGACTGCCCGTCGTACGGCACCGGCCCGACCGGGTTCGACGAAGCCGCGAAGCTGGTCAAGGGCGTCGAGAAGGACCACATCTTGGCCATGGCTGCGCCTCGGTGACGAGCGTCACCAAGTGGGCGTTGGCCGCCGCCGTGCTGGCGGTGGCGCTGATCGTCGCGCTGCTGCCGCGCGGAGGTGACGACCCGGCCGCGAAGCCGGCGGGGGAGCTGGCGCCCGCCCGGTCCGCGGCGGCGCTCCAGCCGTGCCCGGCCCCGGCGGCGGCGCAGCCGGTGAAGCAGCTCGAAGGCGTCACGGCGGACTGCCTCGGCGACGGCGCGAGCGTCGACGTCGGCAAGGCCCTCGCCGGTGCTCCGGCGCTGGTCAACGTGTGGGCGTCGTGGTGCGAGCCGTGCCGGACCGAGCTGCCCGTGCTCCAGGAGTACGCGAAGCAGCCGGGTGCCGTGCGCGTGCTCGGCGTCCAGGTGCAGAGCCCGGCGAAGGACGGCCTGGACCTGCTGGCGAAGCTGGGGGTGCACCTGCCGTCGGTGTTCGACGGGGACGGCTCGAGCGGGCCCGTCCGGACGGCGCTGAAGGTGCCTTCGGCGCTCCCGGCGTCCTACTTGGTCACCGCCGGCGGTGAGGTGCGGTTCATCGCGAATCCTCGCTCGTTCGTGAACACTGACCAGGTGCGCGCGGCAGTCGAGGGGGCAAGGTGATCGGACCACTGGTCGAACCCGAGTCGGTTCCCGAGTGGCTCCGGCCGCTGGTCAAGGTGAGCGGCGAGGTCGACGCCAAGACGTTCACGCGGTTCAGCCCACCCGAAGACGCCTTTCCGCGCCCCGCCGCGGTGCTCATCCTCTTCGGCGAGCGCGAAGCCGACGGCGAGCCGGACATCCTGCTGCAGCGCCGCGCCGACACGCTGGGCTCGCACGCCGGCCAGGTCGCCTTCCCCGGCGGCGGCGCCGAGGAGGGCGACGGCGGCCCGGTCGGGACCGCGCTGCGCGAGGCCGAAGAGGAGACCGGGGTGGTCCCCGCCGGCGTCCGGCCGATCGCGGTGCTGCCGGAACTGTTCGTCCCGGTGTCCGGGTTCGCCGTGACGCCGGTGCTGGCGCACTGGGCGGAACCGTCGCCGGTGCACGCGGTCGACCCGGCCGAGACGGCGTCGGTCGCGCGCGTCGCCATCGCCGACCTGGTCGACCCGGCCAACCGGTTCACGGTCCAGAAGAAGGGCGCGCCCTGGAAGGGGCCGGCCTTCGAGGTCGGCGGCCTGTTCGTGTGGGGGTTCACCGCCGGGCTGCTGTCGGTTCTCCTGAGCCTGGGAGGCTGGGAGCGCGAATGGGACCCGGGCGACGTCCGGGACCTCGACGAGGCGCTGGCCGCGTTCCGGAAGCGAGTGGTGGAGGGGTGACGCGGTGAACTGGGTCGATGTCGTGGTGCTGCTGCTGGCCGTGCTGGCGGCGGTGTCCGGCGCATACCAGGGCGTGATCGTCGCGCTGCCGTCGCTCGTCGGCGTCGTGCTCGGGGCGGTCGCCGGGATCAAGCTCGCGCCGGTCGTGGTCTCGTTCTTCGACGACCCCGTCTGGAAGGTCGCCTTCGCGGTGGCGACCGTGGTCTTCCTGGTCGCCTTCGGCGAGGCGATCGGCGTCTACGTGGGCCGACGGCTGCGGCAGAAGATCAACCCGGACAAGCTCTCCGGCATCGACAAGACCCTCGGTGCGCTCGTGCAGGCCCTGGTCGTGTTCGTGGTGGCGTGGCTGATCGCGACGCCGCTGACCACCGTGTCCGGCCTGCCCGGGCTGGCCAAGGCGATCAACGGCTCGGTGGTGCTCGGCAAGGTCAACGACGCCATGCCGGCGGCCGCCCAGGGCTTCCCGAGCCAGCTGCGCAAGCTGCTCGACGCGTCCGGCTTCCCGTCCATCGTGGATCCGTTCCAGAAGGCGCCGACGGCGGACACCTCGCCGCCGGACCCGGCGCTGCAGCGCAGCGGGATCGTCCAGCAGCTGCACGGCAGCGTGGTCAAGATCCGCGGCAGCGCGAGTTCGTGCTCGCGGTCGCTCGAAGGCAGCGGATTCGTGATCGCGCCGCAGCGGGTGATGACGAACGCGCACGTCGTGGCGGGCACCGACACCGTCGGCATCGAGACGACCCAGGGCGACTACCCGGCCCGCGTCGTCTACTTCGACCCGGAGGTCGACATCGCGGTGCTCGCGGTGCCGCGCCTGAAGGCCGACGCGCTGCAGTTCGCGCCCGAGACGGCGGCCGCGGGCGACAGCGCGGTGGTGCTCGGCTACCCGCTCGACGGCCCGTACCGGGCGACGCCGGCGCGCGTGCGCGGCCGGATCAACCTGCGTGGCCCGGACATCTACGAGGCGAACACCGTGCAGCGGGACGTTTTCACGGTCCGCGCCGAGATCCGCAGCGGCAACTCCGGCGGCCCGATGGTGACACCGGGCGGCAAGGTCATCGGCGTCGTCTTCGGCGCGGCGGTGGAGGACCCGGAGACCGGCTTCACGCTGACGGCCGAGCAGGTGCGCGCCGAGGTCGACGCGGCGCCGTCCCAGACGACGAACGTGTCCACCGGCTCCTGCGCAGCCTAACGCCCGAACCGCAGCGCGACGCCGTCCAGCAGGGCCCGCATGCCCGACTCGAAGATGTTGTCCAAGACCAGGTCGTAGCCGGTCTCCTCGAGTTCGCGGAGCATCTTGGCGAACACGGGCCGCCCGGTGATCGTCGGCCCCATCGAGGGGAGCTGGCGGTCCATCCACTGGTCCTCGGACAGCCCGGACGAGGCCAGCGCGTGCTGCTCGCGTTCGAGGTGGATCGCGAGGCCCTGGACGTAGCTGAAGAACAGGACGTGCAGGTCGCACAGCGTCGCCGCGTCGACGCCGAGCTCGGACAAAGCCGTCAGCGCCCATTCGCCGTGCAGGCCGAGGTTGGGTAGCGGCAGCGGCCGGGTGATCGGTCCCAGCTGAGCCAGCCACGGGTGCCGCCGGAAGAGGGCCCAGAGCGTCCGGCCACCGAGCGTCAGCCGTTCGCGCCAGTCACCGGACGGTTTCGCCGGATAGCCGCGCTCGCCGAAGGCGGCGTCGGCCATGAGCAGCACCAGCTCGTCCTTGCCCCGCACGTACCGGTACGGCGCCATCGCCGCGACCCCGAGCCGGGCGGCGACGCCGCGCATGGACAGCGCGCCGAGGCCCTCGGTGTCGGCGATGGCGATGGCGGTCCGCACGAGCTGCTCGCGGGTCAGCCCGCGCTGACTGCCGCGGCGGTCCCGGTCGGCGACGACCGTGCCGGACCGCGGTTCGGCACGCACGAGACCTTCCTGGCTCAGCTGGGCCAGCGCCTTCGCCGCGGTCGCCATCGCGACCCCGTGGTCGGCCGCGAGCCGCCGGGTCGAAGGCACCCGCGCGCCCGGCGGGAGCTCGCCCCGCGCGATCCGCTCACGCAGGTCGTCGGCGATGGCCACGTACTTCACGGTGGTCTCCTGACCTAGTACAGACGGCCATCTGTACTAGTACAGAAATAGCCTTTGAGCAGTTGGTTCTCCACAGTGGAGCGTACAAGCGTACGACTCTGGAGGAAACATGCGGAACGTCCTGATCTCCGGTGCGGGTGTCGCCGGCGGCACCCTGGCCCGGTTCCTGGCCCGCGCGGGCTGGGCGGTGACCGTGGTGGACCGGGCGCCCGCCCCGCGCACCGGCGGCCAGGCGATCGACGTGCGCGGTGTCGCGCTCGACGTCGTCGACGAGCTGGGCCTCGGCGACCGGATGCGCGCGCTGCGCACCCGGATGCGCGGGATGTCCATGGTGGACGGGGACGGCCACGAGCTGTTCCGGTCGGAGGAGCACACCTTCACCAGCGGACGGCTGGACAGCGCCGACTTCGAGATCCTGCGCGACGACGTCGTCGCGATACTGCTGGAGGCGCCCGGCGTCGAGTACGTCTTCGGCGACTCGATCACCGAGCTGGCCGAAGAGGCACACGGCGTGCGCGCCGGCTTCGAGCGCGGCGGCTCCCGGACGTTCGACCTGGTCGTCGGGGCGGACGGCCTGCACTCGGCGGTGCGGCGGCTGGCCTTCGGCCCGGAGGAGGACTTCATCCGCCACCTCGGCCAGTACCTGGCGATCTTCCCGACGGCCAACTTCCTCGGCCTCGAGGACTGGCAGGTCTGGTTCCGGCACGAGCACACCGGGGGCGTGGCGTACCCGGTGCGGGACAACACCGAGCTGCGCGTGACGCTCGGCTTCGGCTCGGAACCGCTGCCGCGGATGGCCGTCCCGGAGCAGAAGCGGCTGATCGCCGAGCGGCTCGCCGGGGTCGGCTGGGAGGTGCCGAAGCTGCTGGAGGCGATGGCCACCGCGGACGTCTTCTACTTCGACGCCATGGCCCAGATCCACCTGGACCGCTGGTCGGCGGGCCGGGTCGTGCTGGTCGGCGACGCCGGCTACTGCGCCGCGGCGCTGTCCGGCCAGGGGACGAGCCTCGCGCTGGTCGGTGCCTACGTCCTCGCGCAGGAACTCGGCCGGGCCGGCCACGAAGAAGCCTTCGCGGCCTACGAGCGGCGGATGCGGCCCTTCGTCGCGCTCAACCAGGCGCTGGCCACCGAAAATCCCGAAGGACCGGCGTCGGAGGAGTCGGTCGAGCGGGCGAAGAACGCGATCGACCTCAGCCTCGGCTGAGGAAGTCCACCAGGGCCGCCGACGTGCGGTCCGGCACCTCGAGGTGGGGGAAGTGCCCGACGTCCGGCCAGATCTCCGGCTCGGCGTGCGGGCCCGCCCAGCGCGTCGACGACGCCGCCGTTTCGGGAAGGATGCACGTGTCGTCGGCGCCGTGGAGCTGCAGCGTCGGCACCGCGATCCGGGTGCCGACGGCGTCGGTGAACCGGCGGCCCTCGCCGCGGAACTGGGCGCGGAACGCCCACCGGTAGTACTCGAGCGCGCTGTGCGCGACCCCGGGCACGAGCATCGCCTGGCGGAACGCCTCGACGCTGCCGGTGAAGTCCGAAGTGGACCGCCAGGGACGGCCGGCCCAGCCGCCGAACAGGTCCTCGACGGCTCGGGCGTCGTCCTTCACCAGCCACTTCTCCGGCGCCATCGGTACCTGGAAGCGGAAGAGGTGCCCGGCCGCGCGGCCCTGGCCGCGCCACGGGCGGGCCGCCCCCGAGCGCAGGGCGAGCGGGTGGGCGGCACCGATCGCCGTCACCGAGGACACCAGCCGCGGGTGCAGGGCCGCGACCGTCCAGGCGAGCATGCCGCCCCAGGCGTGCCCGACGAGGTGGGCGCGGCGCGCCCCGAGCGACTTGATCAGCCCGCCGACGTCACCGGCGAGGGTCCACGCGTCGTAGCCGCGGGGCGGCTTGTCCGAGTCGCCGTACCCGCGCAGGTCGACGGCGACCGCGCGGAACCCGGCGTCGGCCAGTGCCCGCAGCTGGTGGTGCCAGGTCCACCAGAACTCGGCGAACCCGTGCAGCAGCACCACGACCGGCCCGTCGCCGAGCTCGGCCACGTGCAGGCGGATGCCGTTCGCGGACACGTCGCGGTGGACCCACGGGCCGTCGAGCCGGACGATCGACGGGTCGGGGGACGCGTGCAACGACGTCAGTCGCGGGTGGTCAAGCCGGCTTCGGGCGCGCGCTGCGGCTTGAGCGCGGCGGCGGTCTCCTTGACGCTGGCGATGGTCCGCTCCGGTGCCTTGAACTTCTTCACCTTGCGGTAGCCGAGGAACCCGGCCACGCCCGCGACGATCAGCATCAGGACGAACACGATGCCGAAGGCGATCCAGCGGTAGCGCACCCACTCGGCCAGCCCCTCGGCCGCGAAGAAGAACAGGAAGAACGTGCTGTACAGGAAGACCGTCAGCGCGATCAGGAAGAAGACGGCCCCCTTGAGGCCCTTCTTCACCTCGCCGACGAGCTCGGACTTCGCCAGCTCCATCTCGGCCCTGACCAGGGTGGAGATGTGCTGGGTCGCGTCGCCGACCAGGCGGCCGAGCGACTGGTCGCCGGGGATGTCGGAAGCGGAGGACAGCGGGAGGTAAGGCACGGCCCCCACGCCGTCGGGGCCGGTGCGTTCGTGCTTGGGGCTGCTCACCGGGTCATCGTGCCATGCGTCCCGTTACCGGGCGCGGCGGAGTCACCGTGTGTCGGGGAATCGCGCATGAACCTTGCTACGACGGAGTAGCAAGGCCGCCGCCAGGAGGGACGCCGTCGCCGACGCGATCAGCACCGCGGCCTTCGCCAGCTCACTGGTGTCGTCCGGCAGGGCCAGCTCCGCGATCAGCAGGCTCACGGTGAACCCGACGCCGCCGAGCACGGACAACGCGGCCAGGTCCCGCCAGCCCATCCCGCGTGGCTTGTCCGCCACGCGCAGCTTCACGGCGAGCAGACTGGCCCCGAGGATGCCGACGACCTTGCCGACGAGCAGCCCGGCGAGCACCGCGAGCGGCAACGCCGTGGTGAACACGGCGCCGAGCGCGTCGGCGTTGACCGAGATCCCGGCCGCGAACAGCGCGAACACCGGGACGGCGACGGCCGCCGACCACGGCTGGAGCCGGTGCTCGAGCCGCAGCGCGGGCGCCTCCGCCTCACCCTCGTCCGGGCGGACGCGGGTGAGCAGGCCCAGCGCGACGCCGGCGATCGTGGCGTGGATGCCCGCCGAGTGCACCGCGACCCAGGTGACCAGCGCGAGCGGGACGTACAGCCACGGCGTCCGGACCCGGCAGTGCTGCAGGAACGCGTACAGCGCGAGCGCGACGACGGCGACGGCCACCGCGATGAGGTTGAAGCCCGACGTGAACAGCACGGCGATGACGACGATCGCGCCGAGGTCGTCCACCACGGCCAGGGAAAGCAGGAAGACGCGGGCGCTCGAGGGCAGGTTCGACGCCGTCAGGGCCAGCACGCCGAGGGCGAACGCGATGTCCGTGGCGACGGGGATCGCCCAGGCCCGCTCGATCCCCGGCGTCCCCCAGCCGACGGCCAGGGCGACGAGCGCGGGCACGGCCATGCCGCCGATCGCGGCGACCACCGGCAGGATCGCCTGCTTGAGGCGGGACAGCTCGCCGATGACGAGCTCGCGCTTGAGCTCCAGCCCGGCGACGAAGAAGAACAGGGCGAGGAGGCCGTCCTTCGCCCAGTCGCCGATCGTCAGGTTCAGGTGCAGGAACTCCGGGCCGAGCCGGAAGCCGCGCAGCGCGTGGTAGCTGTCCCGCAGCGGCGAATTGGCCCAGAGCAGCGCGACCGCCGTCGCGCCGAGCAGGATGAGCCCGCCGGTCGTCTCGGTGCGCAGGTAGCGGGCGAATTCGCTGAACGGGCGGGTCATCGGGGCAGCTCCTGGGGTCGCTGATCACTGTTGCCGACCAGGCTTCCCGGCGCACCTTGGTGCCAGTTTACCGGCTCTTTGTCACGCATTGTCATGACCGCCGCCACACGTCGTGCCGGTGGTGGGTCACGGGATGGGCTCCTACCATGCCAATCGACAACGAAGTTCCCTGGACAAAGGAAGACGAGTTGTGAGCACCTCAACCGAGGTCCAGCAAGACACGAGGTTCTTCGGGCACCCACGAGGACTGGCGAACCTCTTCGGCGTCGAGATGTGGGAGCGGTTTTCCTACTACGGGATGCTCGGCATCCTGCCGATCTACCTCTACTACCGGGTCGAACAGGGTGGCCTGGGCCTCGCGCAGGAGTCCGCGCTCGGCATCGTCGGCGCGTACGGCGGCCTGGTGTACCTGTCGGCCGTCATCGGTGCGTGGGTGGCCGATCGCCTCCTCGGCTCCGAGCGGACGCTGTTCTACAGCGCCGTGCTGATCATGATCGGCCACCTCAGCCTGGCCCTGCTGCCGGGCCTGGCCGGCATCGGCGTCGGCCTCGTGTGCGTCGCGGTCGGCAGCGGCGGGCTGAAGTCCAACGCGACGGCGATCGTCGGCACGCTCTACGCCGAGGGCGACGAGCGGCGCGACGCGGGCTTCACGATCTTCTACATGGGCGTCAACCTCGGTGGGTTCGTCGGCCCGCTGCTGACCGGGCTGGCGCAGACCCAGGTCGGCTTCCACCTCGGGTTCGGCCTCGCGGCGATCGGGATGGCCCTCGGTCTGACCCAGTACACGTTCGGCCGCAAGAACCTCGGCGACAAGGCGAAAGAGGTGCCGAACCCGCTGCCGGCGTCCCAGCGCGTGCTGGCGATCGGCGCCGCCGTCGTGCTGGTGGCCGCGGTCGTGGCGCTGGTCGTCACCGGCGTCGTCAACCCGGGCAACCTCGCCGACGTCGTCGTGTGGGTGGTCGGCGTGATCTCGGTGGTCTACTTCCTCGTCATCCTGACCAGCGGCAAGATCACCGGCGTCGAGCGCAGCCGGGTGTTCTCCTTCATCCCGATGTTCATCGCCAGCGCGGTGTTCTTCTCGCTGTACCAGCAGCAGTTCACGGTCGTCGCGGCCTACACCGACCAGCGGCTGAACCGGAACCTGTTCGGCTGGGAGATGCCGGTGTCCTGGGTCAACTCGATCAACCCGGTGTTCATCATCGTGTTCGCCCCGATCCTCGCGGCCCTGTGGACGAAGCTCGGCGAGCGGCAGCCGTCGACGCCGATGAAGTTCGTCCTCGGCACGGTGCTGATGGGCGCGGCGTTCCTGCTGTTCCTGCCGATGGTCGGCAGCGGCAAGAACGCGAGCCCGATCCTGGCGATGGTCGGCATCCTGTTCGTGTTCACGATCGCCGAGCTGTGCCTCTCGCCGGTCGGGCTGTCGTTGTCGACGAAGCTCGCGCCGGCGGCGTTCCGGACGCAGATGGTGGCGCTGAACTTCCTGTCGATCTCGTTCGGCACCGCGATGTCCGGCAAGCTCGCCGAGTACTACTCCGTCGACGACGAGGCGCCGTACTTCAGCACGGTCGGCCTGGTCGCCATCGGGGTCGGCGTGCTGCTGTTCCTGGGCATCCCGTTCATCCGCAAGCTGATGAAGGGCGTGCACTGAGCTAGCCGACGGTGACCCCGAAGATCACGCCGACGAAGTAGGTCACGACCATGGTGAGGGCGCCGACACCGACGTTCCGGAGGATCGCGCGCCCCACGTTCGCGTCGCCGAGCCTCGCGCTGACCCACCCGGTCAGCGTGAGGCCGACGACGACCGCGGCGGCGCACGCCCACACCCGCAGCGAGACGCCGGCCCACGCGATGGACAGGATCGGCAGCAGGGCGCCGACCGAGAACGCGACCAGCGACGCCCAGGCGGCCTGCCACGGGCTGGTGAGGTTGCCGGGGTCGATGCCGAGTTCGGCCTCCGCGTGCGCCTGGAGGGCGTCCTTTTCGGTCAGTTCGCGGGCGACCTGGGTCGCCAGCTCCGGCGACAGGCCCTTGTCCTCGTAGATCTCGGCGAGCTCGCGCTCCTCGGCCTCCGGCATCGTCTTGAGTTCCTGTTTTTCGAGCCGGAGCAAGGCCTGTTCGGTGTCGCGCTGGGTGCTCACGGAAACGTATTCCCCGCCGGCCATGGAAAAGGCGCCGGCGACGAGCCCGGCGATTCCGGCGGTGAGGATCGTGGTGCTTTCCGTGGTCGCCCCGGCCACGCCGACGACGATGCCGGCCACGGACACGATGCCGTCGTTCGCGCCGAGCACCCCGGCTCGCAGCCAGTTCAGCTTCCCGCCCACGCCCTCGTGCGGTTCGTGAGTGTGCTCCACGGCGTCACCGTCGATCGTTTCGGTCACCGGACCAGTGAAACACGGAAGCGGAATCGTGGCGAGACGCGGTCTTTTGTCAGGTGCGCCTAAATAACGGCTGCCTTACCTAAGTGGTCCTGTGTGGACTCTCAGCCGGGCTGGGGCATGCTGGGCGGCATGGAAGAGCAGGTGTGGCACCGGCTGGTCACGGTGGAGGGCCTGCCGCTGACGGGCGGCGAGGGCCGGTTCCGGCTGCTGGAGACGGCGGAGAGCGGGCTGGCGTACCTGATCCACTACCCCGCGGGAGTGGCGTCCCCGACCCACACGCACGACCACGACTCGATCGTCTACGTCCTGTCGGGCCGGTTGCGCGGAGCGGTGGACGGCGTGGAGGTCGGCCTCGAGCCGGGCGATTCGGTGCTGCACCCGCGCGGGGTGGCCCACCACGTCGAGGCCCTGACGGACGCGATGTGGGTCGAGTTCAAGTCACCCCTGCCGGGCCGCCCACCGATCGCTTGAGCTAGCTGATTTCGGGCTGCGGTGCAATCGGCCATCCACAGGGACCCGCTTTTCGGCAGCTTGGCGGAAGTTGTCCACAGATCGCCGAGCGGCGGGTTTTTGCAGGTGGGGGCCGGTAGACTGGACCAGGGGACGCCCCCCGGGATAGGGCGGGGGCTGCCTGCCGTTCCGTCGGGCAAAACGGAAACGCCCGGCCCCGCCAAAATGCGGAACCGGGCGCTCCCCGGAGTAAAGCCTCAGGCGTCCAGCTCGGCGAGGGCCTGCTTGGCCTTCTCGAGCTCGGCCTCCAGCGCCGCGACCTTCGCCGCCTGCGCCTCGCGGGCCTGGTTGATCACCTCGTCGATCGGGCCCGACAGGTCCGCGTGCAGCTCCTTCGCCGCGCGCGAGACCGCCGCCGCCGGGATCTCGAGGCCCTTCGCGACCCACTTCGAACCGTTCTTCAGCTCGGCCTGCCACTCGCCATCGGCGGTGCCGGTGACCGTGAGGGTCAGCTCGACCGTGCGGGTCTTCTTCGCCGTCGACGCCGTCGCCGCACCCTTGGGGCGGCCGCGCTTCGGCTTGGGGGCCTCTTCCTCGGCGGGCGAAGCGTCGCCCTCCGAAGAGGCCGGGGACGCGGACTCGGTGACGGTCGCCTCGTCGGCGGAAACCTCCGGCGTCGAAGCCGGAGCCTCGGTCGGAGCCGAAGCCGTTTCCTCGTCGTGCGTCAGGACATCCACGGTCATCGTCGTGTCGTCTCCTTGCCCGGGAAGTGGGTGTGGTTCGCGGCACAGCGTAGAACATCCGTTCGAGTCGTGCCACGCGGGGTGTCATGACAGAGCCCTCCCGGCGCGAAGCCGGAAGGGCTCTGACGGGGGGAACGCTAGCTCACTCCTCCGACTTGCCCGACTTCAGGCCCGACGAGATCAGGTCCATCACCGACGAGTCGGCCAGCGTGGTGACGTCGCCGACCTGCCGGTTCTCCGCGACGTCGCGCAGCAGGCGGCGCATGATCTTGCCCGAACGCGTCTTCGGCAGCTCCGGCACGACCATGATCTGCCGCGGCTTCGCGATCGGCCCGATCTCCTTCGCGACGTGGTTCCGCAGCGCCTGGATCGCCTCTTCGCCACCGTCGACGGCGTTGCCGCGCAGGATGACGAACGCGACGATGCCCTGGCCGGTCGTCGGGTCGGTCGCGCCGACGACCGCGGCCTCGGCGACCGTCGGGTGCGAGACCAGCGCCGACTCGACCTCGGTCGTCGAGATGCGGTGGCCGGACACGTTCATGACGTCGTCGACGCGGCCCAGCAGCCAGATGTCGCCGTCGTTGTCGTACTTCGCGCCGTCGCCGGCGAAGTAGAAGCCCTGGTCCTTGAACCGCGACCAGTAGGTGTCCTTGAAGCGCTCCTCGTCGCCCCAGACCCCGCGCAGCATCGACGGCCACGGCTTGTCGAGCACCAGGTACCCGCCGCCGCCCGGGCCGACCTCGTTGCCCTGGTCGTCGACGACCTTCGCGGAGATGCCCGGCAGCGCCTTCTGCGCCGAGCCCGGCTTGGTCGAGGTGACGCCCGGCAGCGGCGAGATCATGATCGCGCCGGTTTCGGTCTGCCACCACGTGTCGACGATCGGGGTCCGGCCGGCGCCGATGTTCTCGCGGTACCAGATCCACGCCTCGGGGTTGATCGGCTCGCCGACCGAGCCCAGCACCCGCAGCGACGACAGGTCGTACTTCTCCGGGATTTCCGCGCCCCACTTCATGAACGTGCGGATCAGCGTCGGCGCCGTGTAGTAGAGGGAGACCTTGTACTTCTGGATGATCTCCCAGTGCCGCCCCTCGTGCGGGGTGTTCGGCGTGCCTTCGTAGACGACCTGCGTGACGCGGTTGGCGAGGGGGCCGTAGACGATGTAGCTGTGGCCGGTGATCCAGCCGATGTCGGCGGTGCACCAGTAGACGTCTTCGCCGGCCTTGTGGTCGAAGACGTTGTGGTGCGTGTACGCGGTCTGCGTCAGGTAGCCGCCGGAGGTGTGCAGGATGCCCTTCGGCTTCCCGGTCGTCCCGGACGTGTAGAGGATGAACAGCGGGTGCTCGCTGTCGAACGCTTTGGGAGTGTGCTCTTCGGACTGTCCGTCGACGAGCTCGTGCCACCACAGGTCGCGACCGTCGGTCCACGGGACGTCGCCCTCCAGCTTGTCGCCCGTGCGCTTCACGACGATGACCTTCTCGACGGTTTCGGCGCCTTCGAGCGCTTCGTCGACATTGGCCTTCATCGGCGCGGCCTTGCCGCGGCGGAACTGGCCGTCGGAGGTGATCACGACCTTCGCGGCGGCGTCGTCGACGCGGGCCCGCAGCGCCGTCGGCGAGAAGCCGCCGAAGACGACGTTGTGCAGCGCGCCGATCCGCGCGCACGCGAGCATCGCGAAAATGGCCTCGGGGACCATCTGCAGCTGGATCGCCACGACGTCGCCGGCGGTGACGCCCAGCGACGCGAGTGCGTTGGCGGCCTTGGAAACCTCGGTCTTCAGCTCGGCGTAGGTGATGTCCCGGGTGTCACCCGGCTCGCCGACCCAGTGGATCGCGACCTGCTCGCCGTGCCCGGACTCGACGTGCCGGTCGACGCAGTTGTAGGCGACGTTCAGCTTGCCGCCGACGAACCACTTCGCGAACGGTGCATTGGTCCAGTCCAGTACCGTGGTCCACTTCGTGTCCCACGTGAGCCGCTCGGCCTGCTTCGCCCAGAACGCTTCGCGGTCGGCGTCCGCCTCGGCGTAGAGGTCGGCCTTCGCGTTGGCCTGAGCAGCGAAATCTTCGCTGGGCGGGAAGGTGCGGCTCTCGGTGAGCAGGTTGTCCAGGGCTGGGGACTGCTCGGTCATGGTTGCAAGGCCTCCTGTAGTGCGCCGACATGACGGCTAGCGGCACGCTAGCGACGTTAGTCCGCCTTGTAAAAGGTTGCACCCACGTGACCCGGCCGGTTCACCGTGCCAGGCGAGACCCGGTGACTAAGCGTTCGTTCAGCCGGGCCTTCGCGGCCGGCCACTCCGGCGCCAGCATCGAGTACGTGACGGTGTCCCGCGACGAGCCGTCCGGCCGGATCCGGTGCGCCCGCAGCACGCCTTCGCGAAGCGCGCCAAGGCGTTCGATGGCGCGTTGCGAGCGGAGGTTGCGGATGTCGGTCTCCCAGCAGACCCGTTGCGCGTCAAGGGTTTCGAACGCATGTGTCAGGAGCAGCAGCTTCGACTCGGTGTTCAGTCCGGTGCGTTGCCACTCCGCGCCGATCCACGTGTGCCCGATCGACAGGATCCGGTGCTTCTCGACGACCTGGTAGTACGACGTCGTTCCGGCGACGCGGCCGGAGGCGACGTCGATCTGCGCGAAGGGACGGCGATCGGGGTCGGCGAGCGCCTGCTCGACCATCCGCTCGGCGGCGGGAAGATCCCCCGGCTGACGGATGCTCAGCCACGCCCAGATGCCCGGGTCGGCGCCGGCCTCGAACAGGCCCTTCGCGTGCTCGGGCGTCAGGGGTTCCAGGCGGACGTGCTCGCCGGAAAGGGTCGGTTGCGTGGTCCAGTCGCTCACGGGGACCACCGTAAGCCGACCAGTGGCTGCTCAGGATAGCCAATTTCTGATCGTTTTCAGAGGCCACTAGCGGGTTGCCTATGCTCGGCGGACGACGACGAAAGGGCGGGCTCGATGGCCGAAGAGCGGGAAGAGCTGAGCTGGGAGCTGTTCGGCACGGCGAGCCGTGAACTGGCTCACACCATCGCCGAAGACGGCTTCGCGCCGGACCTCATCCTCTCGATCGCGCGCGGCGGGCTGTTCGTCGCCGGCGCGCTCGGCTACGCGCTCGACGTGAAGAACCTGCACGTCATGAACGTCGAGTTCTACACCGGCATCGACCAGCGCCTCGACCTGCCGGTGATGCTGCCGCCGGTGCCCAACGTCGTCGACCTCACGAGCAAGAAGGTGCTGATCGCCGACGACGTCGCCGACACCGGCGCCACGCTCAAGCTGGTCCGCGACTTCTGCCTCGAGCACGTCGCCGAGGTGCGCTCGGCCGTCGTCTACGAGAAGCCGCACTCGACGGTGAAGTGCGAGTACGTCTGGCGGCGCACCGGCAAGTGGATCAACTTCCCGTGGTCGGTGCTGCCGCCCGTGGTCACCCGCGAAGGACAGGTGCTCGACGCATGACCGACCCGCTGAAGCCCCTCCTCGACCTCGAAGGCGTCGCGGCGGCGGCGAAGTCCGCGCAGGACGCGGTATTCGCGGTCCACCGCCTCCCGGCGAACCTCCGCGGCGGCGCGGCGACGGCGGCCGAAGCATCCGTGCGGGCCGCCCGCGCCTCGGCCGGCATCGAAGGCGCCAACCCGGAGCTGCCCGCCGACGGGACGGTCGACGACCCCGTCCTCGCCGGCGCGCTGCGCGTCGCGGAGACCCTCGAAACGTTGCTCCCGACCTGGCGCCGCGCGCCGCTGCAGGCGTTGGCGCGGCTGCACGTCCTGGCCGCGGCGGACCTCGTCGACGACCTGGACGCGTTGGGGCGCCCGCATTCCGGCGGCGGCCGGCTCGAACTGCTCGCCCAGCTGGTGACCGGAGCGACGTCGGTGCCGGGGCCGGTCCTGACGGCGGTCGTGCACGGGGAACTGCTGGCGCTCAAGCCGTTCGGCAGCGCGGACGGCGTCGTCGCGCGCGCGGCCGCCCGCCTGACGATGGTCGCGACGGGCCTCGACCCGAAGGCGCTCAGCGTGCCCGAAGTCGCGTTCTTCCGCCGGGTGCCTCGCTACCTCGAAGCGGCCGAAGGGTTCGCGAGCGGGACGCCCGAAGGCGTACGCGGGTGGCTGCTCTTCTGCTGCGAAGCGTTCGAAGCGGGTGCGCGCGAAGCGAAGAGCATTTCGGACGCCGCTTCTTAACCGGACAGCTTCGCCGACCACTTCTCTTCGATGCGCCCGAACCGCCACACCGCCAGCGCGACGATCCACGTCAGCACGAACAACCCGACGATCCCGAAGCCGACGTAGTCCAGGTTCACCGAAGCGATCGCGGCCAGCGGCCCGCTCGTGATGGCCAGCTTCTCGGCGACGATCGACACCAGCTCGATGGTCCCGATGAGCAGTGCCACCGCGACCGACAGCGCGGTCACCGTGATGTTGTAGAAGATCTTGCGCACCGGCTTCGCGAACGCCCAGCCGTAGGCGAAGTTCATGAAGCAGCCGTCCACGGTGTCGAACAAGGTCATCCCGGCGGCGAACAGGATCGGCAGCACGAGGATCGCGTACCACGGCAGCGCGAACGTCGCGGCGCCCGCGGCCAGGACGAGCAGCCCGATTTCGGTCGCCGTGTCGAAGCCCAGCCCGAACAGCAGCCCGACCGGGTAGATGTGCCACGGCTTGCGCACGGCCTTCGTGGTGCCGCGCAGCAGCCGGCTCAGCAGGCCGCGGTTGTCCAGCTGGTGCTCCAAAGCGGCCTCGTCGAACTCGCCCCGGCGCATCTGCCGGAACACGCGCAGGATCCCGACGAGCACGACCAGGTTCAGGATCGCGATCACGTACAGGAACACGCCGGACACCGACGTCCCGATCACGCCGGTGGTCTGGTGCAGCGCCGACGAGCCGTCCTCGACCTGCCCGGCCAGCGCCCGGATGCCGAGGGACAGCAGCAGGCACAGCACGAAGACGACCGTGGAGTGGCCGAGGGAGAACCAGAACCCGACCGAAAGCGGCCGCTGGCCGTCGCCCATCAGCTTGCGGGTCGTGTTGTCGATCGCGGCGATGTGGTCGGCGTCGAACGCGTGCCGCATGCCGAGCGTGAACGCCGTGACACCCAGCCCGATCCCGAACACGCCGGACGTACCCAGCGCGTAGTGGTGCGGCGCGACGAACGCCGTGAGCACGCCCCAGCCCACGACGTTCAGCAGCAGGATGAACCCGGCCATCCCGCCGATCGACACCCACTCGCGACGCGAAAGCCCGCGCCGCGAGTCCTCGTCCGTGCCCGCCATCGCCCCCACCCGCCTTCCTCTCATCTGAGAGGTTAGACAGGTGAACAGATGAGAATCTAGCTCGCTCGCACCCGAAGTGTGTCCAGAGCCTTGCGCACGTGCCCGCCCGACGCGTGCAGAGCCTTCGCCGCGCTCTTGACGTCCTCCCCGGACAGCAGGTGCACCAGCGCCACCTTGAGGTCGCCCCCGGCCTCGGTGAGCGCGTCCGAGCAGTCCGCCATCGTCATCCCGGTGGCTTCCTGCAGGATCCGGATGGTCCGGCCGCGCAGCTTCGCGTTGGTGGCCCGCATGCTGACCATCAGGTTGGAGTACGTGCGGCCCAGCTTGATCATCGTCGCGGTGGAGAACGACGTGAGGATCATCTTCTGCGCCGTGCCCGCCTTCATCCGGGTCGACCCGGCGATCGCCTCCGGCCCGGTGTCGACGGCGATGAGCACGTCCACCCCGGCCGGCTTCGCGGCCTTGGCGTTGCCCGAGACCAGCCCGGTCCGGGCGCCCTGGCGCGACGCCGCGGCCAGCGCACCCAGCACGTACGGCGTCCTGCCCGACGCCGTCAGCCCCAGCACGAAGTCGCCCGGCTGCACCATCGCGGCCATTTCGGCCGCTCCGGCGGCCGAGTCGTCCTCCGCGTTTTCGACGGCCTGGCGCAGCGCGCGCTCGCCGCCGGCGTGGTGCGCGATGAACCAGTCGCCCGGCACGTTGAACGTCGGCACCAGCTCGGCCGCGTCCAAGGTGGCCAGCCGCCCGGACGTGCCCGCGCCGACGTAGTGCACCCGGCCGCCGGCCCGCAGGGCGTCGACCGCGTAGTCCACCGCGCGCGCCAGCTGGGGCAGCACTGCGGCGACGGCACCGGGGACCGTGCGGTCCTCGGCGTTGATCGCGCCCAGGATCCCCGCGGTGGACATCAGGTCGATGTCCTTGGTGCGGGGATTGCGGGTCTCGGTCGGCGAATCGACGTGCACCGCCTGCACGGGGACGGTCATCATGCGCCTCACATTTTCTCCGGGCATTACTTGCCGGTTTCCCGCGGACGGCGACGACCGTCCGGCCTGACCCCCAAGCGGTGTGATCCGACTGCGTCCCGCGTCGCGTCCAGTGCGTTGACCGAGGCGTCCATGTGCCGCTGAGCGACGCCGATGAACAGGCAGTCGATAACGGTGAGCTGGGCGATCCGGCTGGCCGTGGCGCCCGACCGGAACGTGGTTTCCCGGGCCGCGGTCGTCAAAACGTGGTCGGCGACTTCGGTGATCGGGGAACGCGGGAAGTTCGTCACGGCGATGGTGATCGCGCCGTGCTCACGAGCCACGCGCAGCGCCTCGACGGTGTCGGTGGTCGCGCCGGTGTGCGAGACGCCGATCGCGACGTCACCGGGGCTCAGCACCGCGGCCGAGGTGAGCATGATGTGCGTGTCCGACCACGCGAAGCACACGCGGCCGATGCGGTGCAGCTTCTGCTGCAGGTCCGCGGCGACGAACGCGCTGGCGCCCACGCCGTAGACGTCCACGCGGCCGGCGCCCGCGACGGCCGCGATCACCCGCTCCAGGGTGGCGATGTCGAGCTGGTCGGCCGTCTCCTCGACGGCTCGCGCGTCGGCGAAGCTGACCTTGCCGATCACGGCGGCCAGGTCGTCCTCCGGGCCGATCTCGCCACCGAGGTTGCGCGTGGTCCGGGCCTCGGTGCGGGCGGTGTCCGCGGCCAGCGCGATGCGCAGCTGCGGGTACCCGCCGACGCCGACGGCCTTGCAGAACCGGGTCACCGTGGTCTCGCTCGTGTTGGCGGCCAGGGCCACCTCGGTGATGCTGCGCCGCGCGACGTGCGCGGGGTCTTCCAGCACCACCTTGGCCACGCGCTGCTCGGCGCGGGCCAGTCCGGGGAGCAGGGACCGGATCCGCACCAGCGGGCTGGAGTCGGCGTCCCGTCCGGCCGTCTGGACCGATACGGGCTCGGACGGTGCCGGGCCGACTACGGATTCGGTATCACTCACCGTCGGAAAGTTACTAACCGTTGGCATCTGTGACAAGGCTACCCACACCCTTCGGTCGGATCGCAACCCGTCCGTGTCTGCGGATCTGGATTTGCGATTAATCACTGACCAGAAAGTCGCCAACCAGGTCGACCTTGTTAACGAGGTCAAGCTAACGACTTGGCAACTTAGTGTCGCGGTGCAAGCGGCAAGAGGACGGTAAACTCGGCCTCATGGTCGACGGTTGGCGACCGATCGGTCACCGAGAGCTCAACTGCCAACCCTCTGCAACGAATATCGCGGGGTCTCGTTCACCGTCGAGGAGTGATCGGCCGCTCTCGGTGACTTTCACACCGTCCACCGAAACTCCTCGTCCGGTGTAACTCGGGTCGGTGCTGTAACGCCAGCGGAGGCTCACCGACGCGCCCTGCGGTACCGCGCCCACCGCCCGCCACCAGGCTCGGTGCCCGTGTCCGGAGAGCGACGTCACGGTTCCGGAGGGTGCCCCCGGTCCGGAAACCGAGAGGGCGATCGGTTGCCAGTTAACGCCGTCGGTGCTGGCCTGCAGCTGAAGTGGATCACTGCTGCCCTCGGTGTCCACGAAGGCAGCGAACGAGACCCGGGCTTGATCACTATGCGTGGTAAATGCGCGGGTACTGAGCGTGGCAACGGCGGCGTTACCGAGCGTGCTCGTCCAAGCGTCCTTCCCGGCCACCGGCCGCACCGCCATGGCCCTGGCCAGCGACGTCGCCCACACCTGGCGCGCGGTGTTGATCGAGCCCCAGTTCCGGCTCGGGTGCACGCGGTTGGTCAGCAGGATCGCGACCGACCGGGACTCCGGGTCGATGACCAGCGTCGTTCCGGTGTAGCCGGTGTGCCCGGCGGTGACCGGCGACGCCAGCGCACCCATGTACCAGGGCTGGTCGAGCTCGAAGCCGAGGCCGTGCGCGTCGTCCGGGAACTGCTGGTTGTAGTTCGTCAGCAGCTGCCGGACGGTCTCCGGCCGCAGGATCCGGTGCCCGCGGTAGCTGCCCCCGTTGAGGATCGCCTGGGCGAGGGTGGCCAGATCGCTCGCCGTGCTGAACACGCCCGCGTGCCCGGCGACGCCGCCGAGCGACCACGCGTTCTCGTCGTGCACGCTGCCGCGCACCAGCCCCCGCGGCGGATTCGTCTCGAACTCCGTCGCGGCGATCCGGCTCAGCTTCGCCGCGGGCGGGTTGTAACCGGTGTCGGCCAGGTCGAGCGGGGCGGTGATCCGGTCGTGGACGACCTTGTCGAGGGACTGCCCGGTCAGCTTCTCGACGATGAAGCCGAGCGTCAGCAGGTTGATGTCCGAGTAGAGGTACGTCGTGCCCGGCTTGTTCTTCAGCGGGCTGTCGAGCACCGCCTGCCGGCGCGACGGGATGTCGGGGTAGCCGGCCCAGAGCGACGGGATGGGATCGGCGTCGAAGCCCGAGGTGTGCGTGAGCAGCATCTTGACCGTGATGGCGGCCTTGTCCCCGGTGGCGAACTCCGGGAAGAAGCGGCTCACCGGCGTGTCGATGGTGAACTGGCCGCGTTCGATGAGCTGAAGCACCGCGATCGAGGTGAACAGCTTCGAGATCGAAGCCATGTCGAAGATGGTGTCGTTCTTCATGGGGACCTGCTGGGCCGCGGGCAGTTCGGTGCCCGCGGCGTCGGCGTACCGCAGCGCGCCGCCGACCGCGTACCGGTCGACGACCACGCCGTCGTGCGCGAGCAGGCCGACCGCCCCGGAGAAGTGCGGGTGCCCGGACGCGTCCGGCTTCGTCCAGCTCGCCAGGAAGTCCTCGGCCGCCTTGATCGGCGCCGGGTCGAGGCCGACGTCCTGCGGGCGCCCGTCGCGCAGCGTCGTCCACACCGGGGCGAACCCGTGTTGCGGCCGGTCGAAGCGGCCGGCCGCCGGATCGTGGCTGGTGATGGCGCTGGCTCCCGAGTCCGACACGGTCAACGTGGTCAAGGCGGCCAGCACTCCGGTGGCCGCGACGAGGACCTTCCTAGCACGCACGAGTCTCCCCCTCAGCGGTAGAGCAGGTGGTGGCGGCGTCTCCGGTCGAACTCGGCCAGCTCGGCCCGCCAGGCGCCGGTGACCTCGTCGACGCCCGCGCCGGCGTCGACCATGGTCCGGAGCCGGTCGGACCCGGACAGCTTGTCGATGTAGTTGTCGGGGCGCCAGGCGAACACGTCCGGGTGCAGGGCCTTCGCCGTGACGAGCATGGCGACGGTGGTCCGGATCGCGTCGAAGGCCCGCGGGTCGCTCACGCTGAGCTGCACGCCTCCGCACGTCTGGTTGACGAACTTGCTGAACGTCGGGACGAAGTAGGTCTCGCGGAACCGCGCGCCGGGCAGGGCGAGGTCTTCGAGCTTCTCGCGCCAGCGCCAGTCGAGCCCGGGCGCGCCGATGATCTCGAACGGCCGCGTGGTGCCACGGCCTTCCGAGAAAACCGTGCCTTCGAACATCCCGGTGCCCGGGTACACGAGGGCCGTGTCCGGCGTCGGCATGTTGGGGCTCGGCAGCACCCAGTTCAGCCCGGTCTGCGGGAAGAGCGTGTCGCGCTGCCAGCCGCGCACCTGGACGACGTCGAGCTTCGGGAGCTGGACCCCTTCGCCGGGCAGGAACTCCTCGGCGAAGAAGCGGGCGAGTTCGCCGACGGTCATGCCGTGTTGCTGCGCGATCGGCTTGCGCCCGATCCCGGAAGCGAACTTCGGGTCGAGCACCGGTCCGGCCGCCCGGCCGCCGAGCGGGTTCGGCCGGTCGAGCACGACGAGGGCGGCGTCGACCTTCGCGGCGGCCACCATCGCGGTGTAGAGCGACCAGATGTAGGTGTAGAAGCGCGCGCCGACGTCGGCGATGTCGAACACGACCGTGTCGACGCCGGCCTTGGTGAACAGCGAAGCGAGCTTCGTCGTGTCGACGCCGTACGCGTCATAGACCGGGACGCCGGTGCGAGGGTCGGTGTAGTCGCCTTCGGAGCCGCCGGCCTGCGCGCTGCCGCGGAAGCCGTGTTCGGGGCCGAAGGCCGCCACCGGTTTCAGGCCGGCGGCGACCATCGAGTCGACGATGTGGTCGCCGTTCAGCAGGACGCCGGTCGGGTTCGAGAGCACGCCGAGCTTGCGGCCCTCGAGGGGACGCCAGCCCTGCGCGGCCAGCTGCTCCGCGCCGGGGAGGACACGCCCATGCCCCTGTGCGGGCTCGGCTCCCGCGACGGCCGAACCGCCCGCCAGGGCCGGGACCGCCAGCGCGCTCGCGCCCAGGAAGTGGCGTCGGTTGAGGCTCACCAGGTCAGCCCGTGGCCGAACGGGTACTTCACGGTCTGCATGTCGGCCCCCGCGGGGATGTCCACCGGCAGCTTCCCGATCGGCTTCGTCTCGCCGACGATCACCTTGGCCAGCGCCTCGAGGGTCGGCGTGATGTAACCGTAGGTGGCCAGCCAGGTCCGGACGGTGCTCGGGTAGCCCGCGTCGTAGGGGATCTGTGCGGCGACCGCGACAACCGGCTTCCCGGTGGCCTGCAGCGCGTTGAGCAGGTTCGTCTGCAGCGGGTAGGTGGCGATGTTGTTGGTCAGCACGACGACGAGATCGGCGCTCTGCGCCTTGGCGACGGCCTGCGCGATCTGGGCATCCGTCGGGACCTGACCGGTTTGGTAGGCCGTCGCGGCCGTGCCGTGGGCGGTCAGCTTCTGCGCGAGGGTCGCCGTCGTGGAGACGCCCCAGCCGGTGACGAGCGTCGTCGCGGGCTTCTGCTTCAGGGGCAGGAGACCGGCGTCGTTCGCGATGGCCGTGATGCCGCGGTCGGCGATGTCCTGCGCGGTCTCGAGGCTCGACGGGATGCCGACGGTCTTCATCACCCGGCCGGTGTCGACGAACGGCGAGAAGAGGATGCCGCGCAGGAACTTGAGTTTGAGCACGCGCAGCACGCTCTGGTCGATCCGCCGCATCGGGATGTCGCCGGACTTGACGGCGGCGATGACCGAGTTGATGGCGAGCTCGAGGTGCACCGGCATGAGCAGCTGGTCGACGCCCGCCTTGAGCGCGAGCACCGGGATCTCGGCGTCGCTGTGCAGCCTGCGCACGCCCTCCATCTCGAGGGAGTCGGTGATCACGACGCCGCGGTAGCCGAGCTCGTTGCGCAGCCGGCCGGTGATGATCGGCTGTGACAGCGTCGCGGGCTCGAGCGAGGGGTCGAGGCTGGGGAACTGGATGTGCGCGCTCATGATCGAGTCGACGCCGGCCGCGATCGCGGCCTTGAACGGCGGCACGTCGGTGGCCCGCCACTGCGCCTCGGTGCTGTCGATCCGCGGCAGCCCGGTGTGGCTGTCGGTCGGTGCGGCACCGTGCCCGGGGAAGTGCTTGGCCGTCGCCGCCACGGTCTTGGTCGGGAAGCCGGAGTCCTGGAAGCCCTTGATCTCGGCGGTGACGAAGTCGCTGGCCAGGCCGGGCTGCCCGGAGAAGGACCGCACGCCGATGACCGGGTTGACGGGGTTGGAGTTGACGTCCGAATCGGGCGCGAAGTCCTGGTTGATCCCGACGGCCCGCAGTTCGCGGCCGAGGATGGTCGCCGCTTGCGTCGCGCGGTTTGTGTCCCGCCCGGCGGAGACGGCCATGGCGTTCGGGAACTCGGTGGCCGGTGCGCCCATCCGCGTGACCGTGCCGCCCTCCTGGTCGGCGGCGATCTGCAGGGGGATGTGCGCCCCGCTCCGGACGGCGGCCTGTTGGAGGCCGTTGGACAGCTTCGCGACCTGCACGGGGTCGTCGAAGTTGTCGCGCGAGTCGTTGTTGAAGTAGATGACCCCGCCGAGGTGGTACTTCTCGATGACCTGCGCGGGGGTGTCGACGCCGAAGTCGGTCTGGTTCTTCGGGTGGACCTCGTCGGCGGACTTGCCGTTCACCCAGGTGACGAACAGCTGCCCGACCTTCTGCTCGAGCGTCAGCCCACGCAGCGCCTGTGTCGCCGCGGCCTCGGCCTGCGCGTCCGCGCTCAACCGGGGTGCGCTCGCCGCGGTCGCGACACCCACACCGGTGAAGGCGAGCACCCCGGCAACGGGCAGGGCGAGCGCATGGAACCTCCGATTTCGGGTCGTCACGACCAGCCTCCCAGAAGTAGCGGGCGCCGATCAGGACGTCAGAAGTCCACCTAGAGGCGCCAGTATCGGGAAGCTACTCACCGAATCCGGCGATGTCCATCGACCGACCGCACGAACGCTCCAGTCGTACCCGGATCGGTAGGAAAGTCGCCGTCCGCAAGATGCACGCAGGTCCGAACGGGTGGCGGCCGGCTCACGGCCCATCCCCCACATAGACGAGGCGGGGGGGGGGGGGGGGGCCCCCCCCCGCGCCCCGCGGTGGTTCGTGCTCAGCGGGGGCAGTGAGCACGAACGTTCAGGGGGTCAGGCTTTCGCCGCCACTTCTTCGG